>CALPWQ020000042.1 GCA_943327315.2 Chitinophaga pinensis | reverse complement strand
AATCCAATGGTTGGTGCTGTGGTGGTACACGAAGGAAAAATTGTAGGTGAAGGTTACCATCGTCGATTCGGTGAGGCCCATGCAGAAGTCAATGCGATTGCAGACGTTAAGGATCAATCCATTTTATCTGAATGCACCATCTATGTCAATTTGGAGCCCTGTGCCCATCATGGAAAAACGCCACCCTGCGCGAATTTATTGATTGAAAAGAAACTCAAGCGCGTGGTGATTGGTTGTCCTGATCCACACAGTAAAGTGAGTGGTAAGGGAGTTGAATTGTTAAAGAAAGCAGGCATTGATGTGCGATTGGGCGTTTTACAGCAGGAATGCCGGGAATTGAACCGTCGTTTCATCACCTTTCACGAGCGTCAACGACCTTATGTGATTTTGAAATGGGCTCAAACGAAGGACGGATTCCTTGACCGCATTCGTCACGACGAAGAAACGGGGATCAATTGGATTACCTCACCAGAGACAAAATCCTTGGTGCACAAGTGGCGTTCGCAAGAACAAAGCATCCTTGTAGGACGGCGAACCATTCAGAATGACAATCCCATGTTGACAGTGCGCGAATTCAGCGGGGCAAATCCCACACGCATTGTGATTGATAGCCAGCTGCAAAGTGGCGATGAGCTTAATATCTTTTCAGAGGATGCCCCGACCATTGTGTTCAACCGCATCAAGAATGAGGTACGCGGAAACATTGAATGGATTCGGATTCCTGAGACAAACACCAAACATATCTTGGACGAATTGTACAAGCGAAACATTCTTTCTGTTTTTGTGGAAGGCGGAAGCCGCACCTTACAGTATTTCATCATCGACAACCACTGGGATGAAGCCCGTGTGATTGTGGGAAATACCACATTTGGTGAGGGAGTCAAAGCACCCGCCATTGGAAAAGTGCCATCGCGCAGTTATTCCTTTTCCACGGACACTGTCCACCATTATTTTCGCAGATGGCCCCTCTGATACTTTCCATCCTTTGCTCCAGCATCATCTTTTTGCTGTTTAAGTTATTTCCGCGCTTTGGTGTAGATACCTTTCAAGCCATTGTATTTAACTATTTCACCGCATTTTTTTGTGGAGTATTGTTCTTCGGACATGAGTGGAATCCAGAGGCCCTAGAATCTGGGAATTGGCCCATCTTCGTGTTACTCGCCGCAGCATTGTTCATCTCGCTCTTCATTTTAATGGGACTCAGTTCACAGAAGAATGGTGTCGCTATGACCTCTATTGCCGTAAAAATGAGCATGGCAATCTCATTGATTTTAATGATTGTTCTGTATAATGAGCCCATCGGATGGTTGAAGCTTACTGGAATCGCACTTGCATTTACGGGGGTTTTTCTTGTTTCCTACACGGGAAAATCAGAATCCGCAACAGCAAAAAATCAAGTATGGATGCTAGCGACCTTGTTTATCGGCAGTGGGATTCTCGATTTCTTGCTGAATTATGTCCAAAAACATCACCTTGAACACCTCACTCCTTCCCTATTTTCGGCCTTTGGTTTTGGTGGAGCGGGGCTCATTGGCTTTGCCATTTTAATGACACAAGTACTGAGAAAACAAGCAAGTCTATCCGTGAAAAATGTTGTTGCGGGTGTCGCTCTGGGTATACCAAATTACTTTTCGATTTACCTGTTGATGGAATCGTACCGCTCAACGGGATGGAATGATTCAACCGTTTTGGCCGTGATGAACGTTTCGATTGTATTGATTTCTTCCGTCATCGGATTTATCGCCTTCAAAGAACATGTCACCGTCAAAAAAATAATTGGTCTCGCAGCAGCAATCGCGGCCATTGTTGTACTTTATTTCGCCAGTCAATCTTAAGCTCGATTTTATGAAAATTTACCCACTCAACACAGGAGATTTTAAACTCGATGGAGGCGCCATGTTTGGTGTAGTTCCAAAAACAATGTGGTCAAAAACCAACCCTGCAGATGAAAACAACATGTGCAACTGGTCCATGCGCTGCCTCTTGATTGAGGATGGTAAGCGTTTGATGTTGATTGATGCGGGGATTGGGGACAAGCAATCGGAAAAGTTTTTTTCGCACTATTATTTGCATGGAACAGATAGTTTAGAAGGAAACCTGAATGCGCTTGGATTTGGCAAAGACGATATCACGGATGTATTTTTGACCCACCTTCACTTTGATCATTGTGGGGGAGCCATTCAATGGAACAAAGACCACTCAGGGTTTGAACCTGTTTTCAAAAACGCGAAGTTTTGGAGCACCGAAAACCATTGGCAATGGGCAACAGAGCCAAACGCGCGAGAAAAAGCATCATTCCTAAGTGAAAACATTCTGCCCATCCATGAAAGTGGACAATTGAACTTCATTGCACGTACAGGAAATTATACCGCCAATGCATTTTCAGACATGGATGTCTTGTTCGTTGACGGTCATACCGAAAGCATGATGATTCCGCACATCCGGTATCAAGGAAAAACGATTGTTTTCATGGCTGATCTTTTGCCTAGCGTTGGACACATTCCGCTTCCTTTTGTGATGGGCTACGACACGCGTCCTTTAATTACATTAGATGAAAAAGCAAAGTTCTTGAATACCGCCTGTGACAATGAGTATATCTTATTCCTTGAGCACGATAGCGTCAATGAATGTTGCACTTTAGAACGAACAGACAAAGGCATTCGGTTGAAAGAAACGATGCGTTTCAGCGAGCTATTTTCTTAATCGATACTGACTTTACGAACGAGATCAATCAAGCGATTGGAATACCCTGCTTCATTGTCGTACCAGCCAACGACCTTCACCATCGATTGGACCACGCTCGTCAGTTGGGCGTCGAACAAACAGCTGTTCGGATTGCCAATCACATCGACCGAAACGATGGGATCTTCGGTATAGGCAAGAATTCCTTTGAGTGAAGAATCTGCCGCATGCTTCATGGCAGCATTGATGGCTTCCACACTCGGTGGATTTTTCACCACCATGGTCAAATCCGTAAAGGAACCATCTGGCACAGGAACCCTCACCCCACATCCACCGATACAGCCTTCCAAATCTGGAAAAATACGCGTCAATGCTTTGGCGGCACCTGTTGTTGTTGGAACAATGGATGTCGCGGCTGCCCGTGCACGGCGCAAATCGCGGTGTGGCGCATCGTGCAAACGTTGATCAGTGGTGTAACTGTGTATTGTCGTAATGTAGGCGCTTTCAATCTCGCACAGTTCACGCATCACCTTGAGCATGGGCGCTGCATTGTTGGTCGTGCACGAAGCATTTGAAATGATGCTCTCAGAGAAATCAACCGAATCTTCATTTACTCCAAGAACAATGGTTTGTATGTCCTCTCCTATCGCTGGAGCTGAAATGATCACTCTTTTCGCACCACCTGATAAATGTCCAGAGGCCAATGCCTTCGTTAAAAACTGACCTGTGGATTCAATGACTGTTTCAACACCATATTTTTCCCATGGAATATTAGCCGGATTTGATTCTTGGCTAAAAAAAATACGTTTCCCGTTTTCGAAAACAGCCGTATTGCCTTCGATGTGAAATCCAAGTGAAAATCCTCGGTGAATGCTGTCGTATTTCAGCAAGTGCATGAGGGTATGAATATCGGACAAATCATTGACGACAGCGACATTGATGTCAGCAGACAGAAGTGCCAAGCGGGTAAAATACCTGCCGATGCGTCCAAAACCATTTACCCCGATATTTTTCATGGTGCTAATTTACGGATTCTCTAAAAAAAACATGGGGCATAGAATTCATCCATGCCCCATGCGCAATTTTTAATGTGTATGAACCTTAATGCTTCACTTGAACCATACCTTGCTTGATCACATCATTTCCACCCTCGAAGGTCGCTTTGATGATGTAGAAGTAGGTTCCTTCTTCCACAAGCGTTCCGCCGCTTGTTTTACCGTCCCATTTACCCAGTGGGTCATTGTATTCGTAGATTTTATTGCCCCAACGGTTAAGTATCACACAGTTGAAGTCTGCCACACCATCGAAGGTTACAAAGAATGCAGCGTTACCTGCCAAGGATGAAAGCACGATGATATTTGGCACTTCGATGTCACAAATTTTCACGCCAATTGTTGCTGTGTCTGTGTAGGTATGACAAATATTCGATGCGGTAACTATGTACTCGCCGGGCTGATCGATCACAATGCTTGGACCTGTTGCGCCCGTATTCCATACAAAGTTATCCACTGTAAAATTCTCTTGGGCATTAACCGTGTACGAAGTACCCTGACAAATGACTGTATCCAACACATCGGTATAGGCATTTGGAGGGAAGGTGACCAAGGCCGTCAATGTAATGCCACACAGATTGTCTGTATAAGTCATCTGGTAAGTTCCGGGTGTTGACGTGTAGATCAATGGGTTGTCGACTGTATTTACTGGATTGAAACGAATGGCAGTATCTGAAGCAGTCCATACACCACCATCAAAGGAAACCGTATTTTCAATTTGATAAATGCTATAACAACCGATATCATCCGTAAAAATAGATGGAGGAACGATCGTCGTTAAGTTGGCAGAAACCGAATTGTTACATACATTATCTGTAAATGTAATGATATAGTTTCCTGATGTCGATGCCGTAATCAGTGGGTTCAATGTACTCGTCGATGGACTGAAAGAAGCATTTGGTGACGATGCAGACCAAACACCGCCTGTCGAGTATGCTTGAGTGCCAGCCACCTGATACGTTAAACTGCAAAACAATGTGTCGTCAAACATCACAGGATAAGGCGGATAAATGATATCCGAGGTCACTGTTTGGTTGCAGGAGTTATCCGTAAAACTGACGGTATAGGTCCCTGGACTCGAGGCGACGAAGGTTGGATTATTGGCAGTTGCATTCGGTAAGATAGACACTTGCGGATCTGTAGTTGTCCACACACCACCAGAAACAGACACCGTACCTGAAGCGGTAAATGTCAAGTCACAACCAACGGTATCTGGGAAGATTGTTGGCAATGCCAAGGCATAAAGCGTCACTGTAGTATCGTATTCACATCCGAAGTTATCGATAACGTGGTATACATAGTTATGAGGACCTGGTGTTGTTGGCTGAACCACAATCGATGTGTCGTTTTGTCCAGAAATAATGGTAGGATCATTTCCCCAAAAATCAGAAGCAATGGTGTTTTGGTAACCACCCAAACCTGGGAAAAACGAACCATCGAAGAACAAGCCCCATTCGAAGATATACCCGTCGTCAATTCCTAAGTTGTCTTGAACGTGAATCGTCCAGTTTCCATTGATTGGGCATCCCACTAAACTTGTGAAGGATGTATTTGGCGCATAAATATCCGAAGGATCCATTGAGTTACCCGTTGCATTATTTGGAGGATTGGTAATTGGAACAGTGTTCGTCCAGTTGGCATTCATGGCACCAATCGTGTTGAAGACAGAGCTAAAGCAATATTCCCATCCATCACCAGGACCACCACCTCCACTGTCATCAATAGGGTCACCAATATAGGTTCCACCACCGCTTGTTCCACCAGGCAAGAACCCAGGAGAGTAAGAGTTCACCAATTGAACAATTTGTCCTGTTGGACACTGTAACCAAATCTCTAAGTCACCCGCGTAAGAGTGCTCCATGGTAATACATACTTGATTTAAGTCTTGTGCATTCGTAATCGTTGCAGTCGGTGGAAAACCACTCATTGGAATACTTGTTTGGTATTGCAATCCAGCACCATCAGGTAAATACGTTGTTCCTGCATAGGCACCGCCCAATTGGAAGGTTCCACCAGGAATGTTAACCCCAACGGTATCCGTTGATGTGACACCCCCTATAAGTTCCGTGTTTTGGCCCATACATACCGTGTCTTCGAGAGGACCAGTTCCGGCAAATATCGGCAACTGTGAAACCCTAACCTTACACAACATTCGCTCAAACTGAGGGAATTGATCCGTAACTTTTACTTCTACTAAATATCCTGACCGTGCAGGTGGAGTAAACCAAATGGAGTCGTTGGCAGGATAAATCCCACCATCAGATACTGTCCAATCAAATATTACTGTTGAGTTGACGTTTTGAGAATACCCATACCCCGTTGTTTCTAAGCTATATGGGAAAAGTGGTTTTGCAACAAAAAGGATGCTATCTCCGAAACATACGTCTACAAATCCTGTATCTATCGGGTTCAATGCATTTTGTCCAACACCATTCACGAACGCCTCAATGTGCGGTTCAAATGGTTGAAACTGATACCCACACTGCACATTTCCTAACCATCCAGTTCCTTCAGTTGTTCCATTCGAAATAAATACAACAGTCAAGCATCCACTCGGGTTGTTCCATGTTGCTTGGTGCGTAAAACCCGTAGGATCTGAAACAGAATTGTGAATACCCAGCAATGGTGAAGATGCGTTTGGACCATCGTACACATAAACGAAATCAGAACCATCAACATTCCAGGTATAACCAGCATTGGTTGCCATGGTCATCGACATCTTAGTTCCCGTTGTCAAGTCTGGACAGAATACAATTGTATCGTTGTAGTTTGGCGGGTAGTTGCCTGCGCCACCCGGATCTTGAAAATTTGTTGATGTTGTTCCAAAGGTGTTGCAGTTTGCCGTATTCGTCAACGGATACCCTGCATCACCCATGTTAATCATTTGAGCAAAAGCACCTGATACAGCAAGCATCGAGGCCGTAAGGCAAAGTAGTATTCTAGTCTTCATGATTACTGCTTGTTTTGCATTTCGTTTGTTAATACCCATTCAGATTTCACCACGAGAACTTTATCGGTTCCCGCAATGCGCAGGTATTGGTTTGTTTTTTGAATTTCTAAGCCTAAAGCCATGAAATCGATGGGTTCATTGACATTCATTTCAATCACTCCATTCAGTCCACTTTCTTTGCCTTTGGGAACATCTGTGATGTAACACGCATGGTCTAAGGCATAATTGAGCAAAGTCAATTTTGATGGATTGTTTTGCTTCAAATCAGCAAGTTCGGTTGGGGAATAACGCTTGGAGAGGCGCGCATCAATTTCTTGTGAAAAAGCCAAACTAGAGGCCGACAAGAAAAGGGTAAACAGCAGTATTTGTTTCATCATTTTAGAGTTGTGAACTTTAAGACCTCAAATGTTGAAAAATGGTTGCATTTGGGGATAAAGTTCCTTTTGAGGCGCCCCTAAAGTAAATAAATAAGCCTAATTTTACAAACAACTAAACAATCCTTTCTAAAAAATCGAATGGAAACAACAGCATTGCAACATATAGCATCTCAAGTGAGAAGAGACATCGTTCGCATGGTAGCGGGCGTAAATTCAGGACATCCGGGAGGATCTTTGGGATGTGCAGACTTCCTTACACTCTTGTATTTTGATGAATTGCATCACGATGCTGAAAACTTTACCATGGACGGTATAGGTCAAGATTTATTTTTTCTTTCGAACGGACATATCTCGCCAGTTTGGTATAGTGTTTTGGCGCGCGCTGGATACTTTCCTGTAAATGAATTGGAGACGTTTAGAAAATTATCGACACGCCTGCAAGGCCACCCTTCAACAGATAAAAAATTACCTGGAATCCGCATGGCTTCTGGTTCGCTCGGACAAGGATTGTCCGTAGCCATTGGTGCAGCTCAAGTGAAGCGATTGAACAAAGACAATACCCTTGTTTATTGTTTACACGGAGATGGAGAACTTCAAGAAGGACAAATCTGGGAAGCGGCTATGTATGCGGCAGCACGCAAGGTGGACAATGTCATCGCTACAATTGACTGCAATGGCCGTCAAATTGACGGAGATGTCGACGATGTCATTTCACTGGGAGACCTCCATGCAAAATGGGCAGCGTTCGGATGGGAAGTCTTGACCATGGACGGGCACAATTTCACCGACATGAAAAATACCATGGCCAAAGCAAAATCATTGTGTGGTCATGGAAAACCTGTGGTCATATTGATGAAAACTGAGATGGGTCAAGGTGTAGATTTTATGATGGGATCGCACAAATGGCATGGCGTAGCTCCAAATCCAACTCAATTGGAAGATGCGCTAGGACAACTGGAAGAAACACTCGGTGATTATTAATTGAAACGCTTACTACTCATAGCATTTCTATTCCTATCAGCTCAAGGTTTTGGGCAGGAAAAGCTGACGAGAATTCTCTTCATTCTCGATGCATCGAATAGCATGAATGCCCTTTGGGGTGGAACGGAGTCGCGCATCGAAGCCGCAAAAGATTTACTAGCGAAGGCGGTAGATAGTTTACGTGGCACGGCCAATCTTGAAATCGCACTGCGTGTTTATGGGCACCAATCTCCGATTACAGCTACCTACCAAGATTGCAATGACACGAAGCTAGAAGTTCCTTTTGGACCCAATAACTTCGACAATGTTAAAAACAGAATTCGCACCATAGAAGCAAAAGGCACCACGCCCATCGCGCGATCTCTGGAAGCTGCGGCTGGAGATTTTCCAGATCAGAATTCTAGAAACATCATCATCCTCATAACAGACGGACAAGAAGCATGTGACAATGATCCTTGCGTCATCGCGAAGAAACTGCACGACAAGGGGGTAAAAGTGACTCCTTTCGTCATCGGTCTAGGTCTCGACTTGTCTTACCTTGAGAAATTCAACTGCATTGGGGCATATTCGGACGCAGAAACAAAAGACGCTTTTCGAAATGTTTTGAACAATGTAGTGTCTAAAGCACTCTCCAACACCACGGTACAAATCAACCTCAATGACACCAACAAGCAAGCTAAAGAAACCGAAGTCACTATGTTTCTCTATGAAGCAGGAACAAAAAAACTGAAATATACCTTTGTTCATACCATCAATCGTTTTGGAAATCCAGACACCCTCATCATTGACCCGAACATCAAATACGACCTGGTGGTGAACACCATTCCAACAGTTGAAAAAAAGAACATCAGCATCACCAAAAACACACACAACACCATCATCGTAGATGCCCCTCAAGGGTATATTAAAGTTCGTTTTGTGAATGCGACCAAACCATACCAGATTGATTCACGCATTATGTTGAAGGGCAATACGAACACCTTGAATGTTCAAAAAATGAATGTGTCCGATAAGTACATTACCGGAAAATATGATGTTGAGGTATTGACATTGCCACGAACCTATGTCGCGGTGGATGTCACACAAAGTTCCACCTCCTACATTGACATTCCTGCTCCCGGCTCCTTAAACTGCAAGTCAATAAACACAGTCATTGCGCAAGTTTTTGTTCTTCGCGACGGAGGAGTTATCGAATGGGTATGCAACTTAGATCAAACGTCAAAAAGTACTTTTACTCAGCTACAACCTGGTTCGTACCGTGTGGTATATCGTCAAAAAAACTTGCGTTCATCGACCTATTCGATACAAAAAGATTTTCGTATAAATTCCAATAAAACAACAACTTTAAACCTTTGATCATGACTGAATTTGAAATTCTCGGCAATAAAGATACCCGCTCAGGGTTTGGTGAAGGACTCGCTGAACTAGGTCGTGCAAACGAGCATGTTGTGGCCTTGTGTGCCGACTTAACTGGATCATTGAAAATGGATGCCTTTCAAAAGGAAAATCCAGAACGCTTTTTTCAGGTAGGAATCGCTGAAGCAAACATGATTAGTCTTGCTGCTGGAATGACCATTGGTGGAAAAATTCCATTTACAGGCACCTTTGCCAATTTCTCCACAGGTCGTGTGTATGATCAAATTCGACAGTCAGTAGCCTACTCTCGCAAGAATGTTAAAATCTGCGCTTCCCATGCCGGACTGACGCTAGGTGAAGATGGGGCGACGCATCAAATTTTGGAAGACATCGGAATGATGAAGATGCTGCCAAACATGACTGTGATTGTTCCTGCTGACCACAACCAAACGAAACAAGCTACGATCGCTATTGCCGCGCACGAAGGCCCTGTTTACTTGCGTTTTGGACGTCCTGTTATGCCGATTTTTGTTAAACCAGATGCAAATTTCGTCATCGGAAAAGCAGATGTGTTGACAGTAGGAACAGATGTGACCATTATTGCCTGTGGACATTTGGTATGGAAGTCTATTGAAGCATTAAAAACACTAGAAGAGGCAGGTATTTCAGTAGAATTGATCAACATGCATACAATCAAACCACTCGATACAGACGCAATCATGAAGTCCGTTGGAAAAACGGGTTGTGTGGTGACTGCTGAAGAGCACATGCTAAATGGTGGACTTGGAGATTCTGTCGCACAGTTCCTTTCTCGCACGAATCCTGTTCCGCAAGAGTATGTGGCAGTCAATGACACCTTTGGAGAAAGCGGAACACCGATGGAATTGATGACCAAGTATGGCATCGATACGCAGGATGTGGTAAACGCTGTGCGCAAAGTACTTGCGCGCAAAAACGCATAACTCGAGTTCATCATTAAAGGTTCAGATGTCTCGCGAAGATGATTTCATTCAGTTGCTTGGACAAACCAACCAACACCCCTTTCTCATCGATGTCGATCGAGCAGAAGGAATCTACATCTATGACAAGTCTGGAAAGGCTTATATGGATATGATTTCAGGTGTCGCGGTGAATAATATAGGCCACCGTCACCCAAAGGTGGTGAAGGCCATTCACGAGCAAGTTGATCAGTACCTGCATGTCATGGTCTATGGTGAGTACATTCAAGATGCGCCATTGAACTTAGCAAAACGACTCGTTGCCTTATTGCCTGAATGCTTGAATGCCGTTTACATGGTGAATTCGGGAACAGAAGCCAATGAAGCAGCACTCAAATTAGCCAAGCGAGTAACTGGACGAACCGAACTTATCTCCTTTCGGGGTTCATACCACGGAAGCACACACGGTTCATTGAGCGTGTCGGGAAACGAGCTTAAAAAACAAAAATACAGACCCCTCCTTCCAGATGTTCGCTTTTTAAGATTCAATGAAATCGAAGACTTAGAATACATCACGGAAAAAACTGCCGGTGTAATAATTGAAACGGTGCAAGGTGATGCAGGTGTGCGCATTCCATCAAAAGAATTTTTACTCGCCCTTCGAGAACGATGCACGGAAGTAGGTGCACAACTTATTTTTGATGAGATCCAATGCGGACTCGGTCGAAGCGGAAGACACTTTGCTTTTGAACATTTCAAGGTCCATCCCGACATTTTAACACTAGGCAAAGCGTTGGGAGGAGGAATGCCCGTTGGCGCACTTGTGTCTTCGCGTGAAAAGTTGTGGGAGTTTACCCATGCTCCCATGCTTGGCCACATCACCACTTTTGGAGGTCACCCCGTCATTTGCGCAGCCGCTGATGCCTTCATTGATGTCTTGACGAGTGAAATTGACTATACAGAAGTAGAGCGTTTAGGCAAACTGCTGGAAGAACTCATCGGACAGCAAAAAGAAATTCATGCCATTCGTCGGATTGGGATGATGTTTGCCTTTGACATGCAATCGAGCGAAAGGGTTCAGCGCGTGGTGGATCGTTGCCTTGAAAATGGGTTGATTAGTTTTTGGTTCTTGTCACACCCTTATAGCTTCAGACTTTCACCACCGCTCACCATCACAGAAGAAGAAATTCGAAAAGCAGCAAAAATCATTTGCGAAGCCATTGCATCAACCAAAGAATGATTGGCAAAAACTGGGACTTGCTGAAATTTACACGTGTTGCACTGATCCTTGGTGTTTCAATAAGTAGCTGTAAAGATCTCGGCACAAACCAAACAAAGAAAATCAAGTCAGAAAAAACGCAGAACTCAGAAAAGGATGAGGTCGAGAAGATGAAGCGCCACGACTCCATCACCCCCCAAACAAATCAAGTTCAACCAATCATTCAACGCTTTTTCTATCCTCAAATGTCCTTTTGTGGTGGATCCTTGGAGGGGCTTTATTCCAATGACGAACTCATTCGTATAGAATCACACTACGGCTATGACATGGGGTATTCGGAGAAAAATATTGATTTTAAGGATGGCCACATCACAAAAATAGAGTACCGACAGCATGATGCCGATTGGGAAACATACAATCAACGATACGGTGATGAGGAGCGCGACATTGATCCAAGCAAAATGACCTATTTTGATACCCTCTATATCTTGAAGATTCATCCAAAACGTGAATTCAAGATCTATTCAGGAAAGAAAAGAGTCAATCGTGAGGTTTCAAAAGAACTCATTCAACGCTTGCTGGACTGCACTGCTGCTATGCAGAAAGAATTAAATGCTGAACGCAGAAGGAGATAATCACCTATTCTCTTCATCTCCAAATCCCCTCGGGGCACCAAAGAATCTCAAAATTAGGGCGCAATTGCGTAGAACTACGTAGAATCAGCTGAGCAGAAGCGCTGAATTTGAATGGCTTACTCCTTTAATATCTTTCATAGCCAGTGGAATGTGTGAACCTTTGTTTCGTCGAAAGGCTTAAAACATTAAAAAACAAAAACACAAAACACACAAAAAACACACTTATGAAAACGAAACAAATTTTTATCGCTCTTGGTCTGGTCACTTTCACCTTTTTGAATTCGGCTTTTTCATCAAGCGCCCAAAGCTCAGGCACCAAAATGCCACTTTCTTTGCAACTCGCAGCAGGAAACCCTTCTTGTTATGCCAGTAATGATGGATCAATCGTTGTTGACATCCTAGGTGGATTCCCACCATACTGGGTGAATGGCATTGAGATTGGTGGTAGTCAGGTTATATTTTCAAATCTTTCTTCTGGACCGTATAGCATTTATGTGTCCGACACACTATTGTCAAGTGCTGAAGTACAGGTGATTCTTATTTCACCTTTGCAACTTGATGTGCAAGCAGTTGTTTCCAATGTAAGCGCATTTGGTGGAAACAATGGAGCAATTGATTTAACAGTAAACAACCAATCTGTATCGTATTCATGGATGACCCCAGATGGTTCTGGACTGGTGGAAAATCTTGAGGATCAAAGTGGTTTAAGTGCCGGTAGTTATGCCGTGACAATTACCGAAGTCAATGGTTGTCAAACTATGAAACGTTACACAGTTGATCAAGCACCTCAAATCTTTGGCACAGGCGGACCGAATGGAAATCCAAACATCAACGGAGCGAGTGGTTCAAATGGTTCGGCTATCTTTTAATACAAACCTATTTCATCTAAAACATTTTAAATATTCTCATCATGAAAACACGAACTATTTTATTCGCCGCAGGACTTCTTGCCACCGCATTTCAATCCAGCGCACAACTATCTACAGTAGTTGGATCTACAAAAATCCCACTCAAACTGCAAATCACCAAGCAATCTCCCTTCTGCCATGGTGATCAAAACGGAACAATCCTCATCGACATCATTGGAGGTCAAGCGCCTTACTTTGTGAATGACCAAATGATCAACGGCTCGAGCTTCCAAATGGCAAACCTTTCCGCTGGATCTTACCGCATCGAAGTAGCCGATGATGCCGTGTCCTATGCTGCAGCAGATGTTGTCCTTGTAGACCCAGCAGCAGTGCAAGTCTCATCCATTGTCAACAATGTATCGACCTATCATGGCAGCAATGGAAGCATCAACCTCATTGTCAGCGATCCAAGCCTTACCTTTGTTTGGGAAGGAAACAGCAACAACCTGATTGTTTCACAGGAAGATCAATCCGGACTAAGTGCAGGCATCTATGGCGTAAATGTCACAAACGATAAAGGATGCAGTACCTACAGAAAATTTGTGCTGACACAACCAAATGCCCCTGTTGTAACAGGCGTAAGCAATCCGCAAGTTTCAGCAGGAACAGGAATGCCAGCAGTGAGCAACATCAGTATCTATCCAAATCCATCATCAGGACATGTGAACTTAAGTGCCGACGCATCTGTTCGCAGCGCGATGATCATGAATGACCTTGGAATTGTACTCAAGCATATTGACTTCACAAACGAAGGAAAACTCGCTGGCTTGGATTTGAATCCTGGAGTGTACACCCTCATGTCCATTGATGAAAATGGAAATCGCGCAACGGAGCGCATTGTGATCCGATAAATAGTCATTTTTTTCAGACCCAGAATAAATGAGCCGGCGGGAATTCCCGTCGGTTTTTTTGTGCCATAAATGAATGCATCCCAAAGGATTCTAGTACATTTATCCTCGCTCAACTCAACATTATGCGCATAATCGATCGTTATTTCCAACAGCTTGCATTCGCCTTTTTCTTGACGACAGGATTGGCAACCCATGCGCAAGTGGTCACGCACGAATCTGGTATTCATCTCTACTTTAGCGAGATGGACCAAACATTTCCGGAGAATTGGTATTCCGAAGAAATCAATGCACATACGACACCTCTGCCGAATATCGAGAAGAAAAGATCGGTCGCCACCGTGTTTAGTGCCCTCGACAAATATCCGCTGCACATTATCCAAGAGCATTTGATTGAAATCTACATCTTCGAAGTTTTGGAATTCTTTAACCAAGGGTATGCAGGCACCTATTCTGACAATACACTGTATATGTCCAACGGTGGCGTGGCTGAAGGGTTCACCAATGGATTTATCGAACAAACCTTTCATCATGAGTTTTCGAGTATTCTGTGGTATGCGCATCCCGACTTACTTGACACAATCGCATGGAAAAAATTGAATAAACTCGACTATGGCGATGGGGGCATTCAGGCCCTCATTGATGACAACGATTCACAAGAATTCAGTGAGTTCCACAACGAACGAGGTTTCTTGTTTCAATATGCCTCATCTGACTTGGAAAATGACATCAATTCCTTCGCGGAAAATTTGTTTGCGCCGACCTTAGAATTTCGCAATGCCTTGAAAAAATATCCGGTTTTACGAAAGAAAATGGTTTTACTCATTGCCTTTTACACGGCGCTCGATTCGTCATTAAGCAGTTCCTTTTTCGCCGAATTGCCTCTCGTAGAATTGTAAGTGACAATGTCCCAACAGATATCCATTCCGAAACCCATACACCGAGGGAAACTTCGAACCTTCTTCGGAAAGGAGTATTTTATCCTAAAGCGCCGTATGCTGTGGTGGTTGAAGCGGAATTCCTTCGCGAAACAAAACCCAAAAGTTGATTTACCATTTATCGTCTTTGCCCACCAATCCGTCTTGCTCAGGCCTTTAAAAGATGTTGACATGCATTTGCAGCAAAACAAGGTGACCAATCTTCGCATAGCGATTCAACACCTCAATGGCATCGTTATTCAGCCTGGTGAAACCTTTTCAATTTGGAAAAACGTCGGCAGAACGAGCGCATCCAAGGGCTACCTTCCAGGTTTAACCTTAGAAAATGGCAAGGTCTCACAAGGCATTGGAGGGGGACTTTGTCAACTTGGCAATTTGTTGTATTGGATGGTCCTTCATTCGCCCCTCACCATTACCGAGCGTTGGCGACATGGCTTTGACGTGTTTCCAGATGTGAACAGAACAATTCCTTTTGCTTGTGGCGCAACACTTTCGTACAATTACGTCGACTTGCAATTTACGAACACCACCACGGAGACCTTTCACATTCACCTTTGGCTCGATGAGACACATTTGCATGGATCCATTCGATCTGACAAGGCACCAAAGCATTCTTATGAAATTTTCGAAACAGACCACCATTTTGTTCAACAATGGTGGGGAGGATATACACGCCACAACCGGATTTGGAAACGGATAACAGAGCTAAACTCGAATGAATCTCGCGATGAACTGGTCAGTGAGAACAATGCCATCATGATGTACAGCCCACTCATTGACAATACAAAATAACTGATGAAAACACTTCTCATTCGTCTTGATCTACGCATGAATTAAAGTAAACTGTGCCGCCTCGAACGAAAAAATTCTTCAGTTCAGAATCATTGAAATTTCTCGATAGACGAGATGAATTTCCTTACAACTTTCACGAGAAATAGAGCGATTCACTTCAGACAATGAATCCTTTAAGGTATCTAAACATACATTTTCGCTACCTATTCCGTTTTTCTTAAAAGGTTTTAAACCTTTATGTTATGAATAAAAAACACTTTTGACCTAACAAAACCACCTTTTGAATGAATATTTGCCCTTGTTTTTGACCTTTATCTTCATTATGTTTACACAGTTTTAACATACAGCATGATTACTGTTGACATGACGTATTGTTAGACGCTAAAACTTTAAAACTACACTGCTCATGTACAAGCAAAAGCCGGTCTATAGTACCCTTTTGGACAAAGGATTCATCCGAAATCCATTCCCAGCAATCATTCTGTTTTTTCTGTTAATTGGATCAAATTTATCCTTTGGACAATCCGAGACACGAACAGTGATACATTCGTCGAATACGAGTGGCTCGTCTGAAAAAGCAAAATTGGAATATCAGAAAACGGAAAATCCAGAACTGCACGTCATTTACACAAAGATCATGAGTCTCGATCAAGAGATTCTCAGTTTCATGGTGCAAAATCAGCTGCCTTCAACTCTTACAGATCAATATTTGATGAAAATTACTTCCATCTGTGGCGATTGTCTTGTCGACCATAGATTAGATGCATCAAGAGTTTACGTTCACATCAACAACCCAATCAACTCGAACACATTGCTCGTGTTCATGGAAGAGTTCCTCACTAACCTTTCAAATCAATAACCATGATTTCATCGAGAACATTTTCAAAAGTTAACTACGGCTTGCTCACTCTAGCCACAGCATTAACCATTTTGTTTAGTAATAGTGTGTTGGCACAGTGCTTAAATGCACCAAATGGACTATGGCCGGGAACTACCTTTACGCCTGCGTGTGGAGGTACCTGTACCTATCAAACAATAACCACAGTAGGCTTTGCCGGTGAATATTCGAATGTTAATGTAACGGCTGGTAATACTTACAGATTCAGAAGTTCAATAACTACAGATTACATTACGGTATCAAATGCCGCTGGTACTTTAGCTTATACTTTTGGAGCAAGTGGAGCACCCGGAATTACATGGGTAGCCACCATTACCGGAACTGTCCGTTTTTACACTCATGCTGCAGGCCCTGCGGCTTGTACTGCAAATACGACGAGCCGAACAAGAAGCGTTTGCTGTATTGGAGGAGCTCCTGCCGCACCTGCCAATGATTTGGCATGTAATGCAACGACCATTGCATGTGGATCAACCACAGCGGGCACAACGGTAAATGCAACTTCTACTGGAACTTACGAAGGTACTACCTTATGTGGAACTGCACAAAGTAGTGCCGGTGTATGGTATCGATTTGTTGGAACGGGTCAAACGATCACTGCATCATTGTGCGCAACAGCTTGGGATAGCAAAATTCAGGTGTATTCAGGGGCAACATGTACTGCACTTAGCTGTATTGGCGGTAATGATGATGCCGGTCCCGCGTGTGCGGGATTATCTGCATCTTATTCTTGGGTATCAACCCTAGGAACTACCTATTGGATCAATGTTTCTGGCTATTCAGCCACAAGTGCATTCAGCCTTGCACTCACATGTGTTACTCCCGCTGTTGCACCTCCAAATGATTTGGTTTGTAATGCCACTTCAATTAGCTGTGGAGCAACGTTGGCAGGTACTACAATCAACGCTACAAATTCAGGAACGGGTGAAAACGGAACGTGCACAACCGCTCAAACAATGCCTGGCGTTTGGTATGTTGTTCCAGGCAATGGCCAAATCATGACAGCGTCTCTATGTGCAACTGCTTGGGACAGCAAAATCGGTGTTTTCTCGGGACCCAACTGTTCAACGCTGACCTGTGTGGGAGGGGTTGATGACAATGGGCCAGCCTGTGCGGGAACCTCAGCATCCTTCACTTGGACCTCTGTTGTCGGTCAAAATTATTACATCCTTGTCCATGGATTCAGCACAAACAGCGCCTTTAGCCTTGCACTTTCATGTCTAGCACCACCGACAGCTGACTTGAGTTCAATTACAGCCAGTGCTACAACTATATGTAACGGCCAAAATACTTTGTTGACTGCAAATGGTGCCGTAGGAACTGTCTATTGGTTTGCAGGAGCATGTGCTACAACAGGACAAATAGGGACTGGGAATACATTGACCGTTTCACCTACTGTAACAACAACCTATTACGGGCGCAATTTCAATGCGGGACAATGGAGTACAAACTGTGCAAGTATAACTATTGTTGTTAACCCAAATCCTGTGGTGAATGCCGGGGCTGACCAAACGCAATGCCCAGGAAACATTAACCTCACGGGAACAATTGCGCCAATGACCGCAAATGTTTTCAGTGAGAATTTTGGCGGCACGATCAACTGGACGACCAATGATCCAGTGCGCTGGCTTGTAAATGCTACTGCCAATGCAGGTGGTGCTTCGCCAGAAGCAATGTTCCAATGGTCTAGTGGCGGAGTAGGAACATTTTTAGACGCTAGTGTATTTTCTCCTGTAATTACAGCAACCGGTTACAGTGGATTAACTATGTCCTTCATCCAGAATGTAGATCACTTTACAGGAACCTATGCATTGAGTGCTGAAGTATCCTTGAACAATATAACATGGACTCCTGTTTGGACAATCAATCCTACAGCAAGTATTGGTGCTTCTGCTGTTACCGGAATTAACCTGAGTGTTGTCGACAACCAAGTTTTCTATTTACGTTTCCGTTTCAACGGGGATGTTTGGAACATAAACAATTGGTACATTGACAACATTGTAATCAGTGGCGCAGCTGCACCTCCAGCATCATGGAGTTCTACCCCAGCAGGATTTACGTCAACATCATTGACTCCTTCTTTTACTGTTCCAACAACAACGACATTCACCCTATCATCTACATTGAATGGCTGTACAGCAACGGATAATGTGTTGATTACTATTCAAGACCTTGTTAATCCGACGATAACAGCCCCAGCAGCGGTCACAGTAAATGCGAATTCTGGATTTTGCAACGCTACAAGTGTTGCGCTTGGCACACCAACAACTGCAGACAACTGTTCAGTGGCCTCAACGACCAACAATGCCCCTGTTTCATTCCCGCTTGGAAATACCACAGTGACTTGGACCGTTACTGATGGATCAGGAAATACGGCAACTGCAACGCAAATTGTAACCGTAACAGACAATCAGAATCCATCAATAACAGCTCCTGCTGCAGTGACTGTCAATGCGAATGCAAGTTCATGTATTGCGACAGGTGTTGCGCTTGGAACACCTTCAGCAACGGATAACTGTTCTGTTGCCTCAGTGGTAAGCAATGCTCCTGCAAGCTTCCCGTTGGGAGTCACAACAGTCACATGGACTGTAACAGATGGATCAGGAAATACCGCTACAGCAACGCAAACAGTCACGGTAACAGACAATCAAAACCCTACGATTACCGCACCTGGAAACGTCAATGTATTTGCTAATTTCGGCACATGCACAGCAACAGGAGTTGTATTAGGAACACCTACCACAAGCGACAACTGTTCAGTTGCATCAACTGTAAGTAACGGATTGACTATATACCCATTGGGGACAACGACGGTGACTTGGACTGTTACGGATGGAAGCGGAAATACGGCAACAGCAACCCAAACAGTAACAGTTACGGACAATCAAAATCCGACGATCTTAGCACCTGCGAATGTCAATGTATTTGCGAATGCAGGTGCGTGTACCGCTACAGGCGTAGCGCTTGGCACACCTACAACAAGCGACAACTGTTCAGTAGCATCCATTGTGAATAACGGACTTGTAAGCTACCCATTAGGAACAACGACAGTGACATGGACCGTAACTGATGGTTCTGGAAATACGGCAACAGCCACACAAACAGTAACGGTTACGGACAATCAAAACCCGACAATTACCGCACCTGCAAATGTCAGTGTGAATACAGACCCAGGACTGTGCAGCGCATCAGCTGTTACACTTGGAACACCTTTTACAGCAGACAACTGCTCGGTAGCATCTTTCGTGAGCAATGCGCCGGCAAGCTACCCAACTGGAACAAGCACTGTCACGTGGACCGTAACAGATGGCTCAGGAAATACAGCTACCTCAACTCAAACTGTAACCGTTACAGACAACGAAAATCCGAGTGCACTTTGCCAAGGAGTTACGATTCAACTCAACGCAACGGGGAATACATCTGTGACAGCTGCACAAGTTGACAACGGATCTACAGACAACTGTGGAATTGCGACAATGACACTTTCTCAATCCGCATTCACCTGTGCCAATGTTGGTGCAAATCAAATCGTGATGACGGTAACTGATGTCAATGGAAATAGCTCTACGTGTCTTTCGGTCATTACAGTCCAAGATCTCATCGCTCCAACGGTTGTTTGTCAAAACATTACTGTTCTGCTTGATGCTTCAGGAGTGGCAACAATCACCCCGGCACAAATTAATAATGGTTCCACTGACAACTGTGCAATTGCAAGCTTGACACTATCCGAAACAACTTTTGGCTGTTTCGACTCAGGAGCTAACAACGTGACTTTAACGGTGACTGATGTCAATGGCAATTCAGCGACTTGTTTAGCTGTCGTAACTGTTCAAGACAACATAGCGCCAGGATTTGCAACTGTTCCTGCGAACATTACTCAAAGCGCTGTTGATGGACTTTGTGGTCGTGTGATCACGTATGCCATCCCGACATTCTTTGATGCATGTGGTGCTGTTTTGAGTCAAACCGACGGAACAGGTCTAACAACTGGTGCGATCTTCCCTGTTGGAGTGACTACACAAACTTACGCACTTACAGATGCAAGTGGGAACTCCATCAATGCGTCATTTACCATTACCATTACGGATGATGAACTTCCTGTAATCACAAACTGTCCAGCAAACATTACCTCTTCAGCATCAGCTACAGGGTGTGGAAACGTTGTGACATGGGTTGAGCCTGTAGCTTCGGACAATTGTCCTGCAGTTGCTGTTGTTTCTTCTCATGCACCGGGATCATTCTTCCCAGTAGGGGCAACTACGGTAACCTATACGGCAACAGATGCCGCAGGAAATACCTCATCATGTTCGTTTACTGTAACGGTGAATGATGCCCTTGCACCTGTTGCGCCAACATTAGCAACAGTAACGGATGCTTGCTCGATAACCGTAACTGCACCGACAGCAAACGACAATTGCTCTGGGTCAGTCACAGGAACAACCTCAGCTCCATTGACATACAATTCACAAGGCACTTACACAATCACTTGGACCTTCACTGATGGTAATGGCAACAGTTCAACTGCAACACAAACTGTAGTGGTGCTTGACACTAGTGCACCAACCATTGTTGCTCCTTCTACGGTCAATGCTACAGCAAATGCAGCATGCAACGCTACTGGTATCGTTTTAGGCACACCTACAACAGCAGATAACTGCTCAGTAGTCAGTGTAACAAGCAATGCCCCTGCAACCTTCCCAATAGGAACAACACTTGTAATTTGGACGGTAAGCGACGCTGCTGGAAATAGTTCAACAGCAGCGCAATCTGTCACCATCACTGACAACACTGTACCAACGATCTCAGCTCCGGGAGCACTGACTGTTCAAGCCAACACAAGTTGTGCTTCCTTTAATGTTAACCTAGGAACACCATTCACTGCTGACAACTGTGGAGTAGCTTCCGTTACCAATAATGCCCCTGCAGTATTCCCCTTGGGAGCCACTACAGTAACTTGGACGGTAACAGATAACAGCGGAAATACAGCCACTGAGACACAAACCGTAACGGTGGTTGACCAAGGTGCACCTTCACTTGTTGCCCCAGCGAACATCACCATTCCTGCAGGAGCGACGTGCTCAGTTACACCGAGCAACATTGGAAATGCGTTTACTGCAGACAACTGTACTGCGGGAACTGTAAGCAACAATGCTCCAAGCTCTTTCCCGATCGGAACAACAACCGTAACGTGGACTGTAACAGATGGGGCTGGAAATACATCAACAGCAACGCAAACGGTTACAGTCATTGACCTTGTTTCTCCTTCCATCACTGCACCAGCAACGGTAACAGCAACTACCACTTCAGGATGTGCTGCGACAGGAGTTATTCTTGGAACACCTACAACTAGCGACAACTGTTCATCAGTTACCGTAACAAATAATGCGCCTTCTAGCTACCTTGTTGGTTCAACAACCGTAACATGGACAGCAACAGATGCAAGTGGAAATTCAACAATGGCGGTACAAACCGTCACTGTCACAGATGTCATTGCTCCAACAGTATCTGCACCAGCGAATGTGACGGTTTCCTCCACAACAGGATGTACTGCTCAGAACGTGAACCTTGGAAGTCCTGAATTCAGCGACAACTGTTCTGTAGCTTCAGTCACAAACAATGCACCGACAACATTCCCTACAGGAGCAACGACAGTAACTTGGACCGTAACTGATGCGAGTGGAAACACAGCTACTGCAACACAAACAGTTACAGTAGTTGATCAAGTGAATCCAACAATCAGTGCTCCGGCTGCTGTGAATGCAACCACAAACACTGGATGCACAGCAACAGGTGTAACACTTGGTACTCCAACAACAGCGGATAACTGTTCGGCAGTAACTGTAACAAACAACGCTCCTTCATCCTTCCCTATCGGCACAACAACCGTTATTTGGACTGCTACGGATGCAAGTGGAAACACAGCCACCTCAACTCAAACAGTGACGATAACAGATGTGATCAATCCTACCATCTCCTCACCTGCCAATGTTACTGCTCAAGCAAACAACTCTTGTGCAGCGTTTAACGTGGTTTTGGGAACTCCAACAACGGCTGACAACTGTTCCGTTGCTGCTGTGACAAACAATGCACCAGCGATCTTCTCACTCGGAACAACGACCGTGACTTGGACAGTTACGGATGCGAGTGGAAATACGTCAACGGCAACACAAACCGTAACGGTAATTGATAGTCAAGCGCCAACGATTGTTGCTCCGGCTTCACTTAATGTGAACACGACATCAAACTGTGTTGCTTCAGGTCTTGTTCTTGGCAATCCATTCGCTACAGACAACTGTAGTCTCTCATCAGTAGTGAACGATGCACCACTTGACTTCCCAGTAGGTGTTACAAACATCACTTGGACTGCTACTGATGCGAGCGGAAACACTGCTACGGCGACACAAACTGTAACCGTTACTGACATCATCAATCCGACAGCTCAGCTGCAAGACATCACCATAGTACTCAACAATGCCGGTGATGCAAGCATTACCTTTGCTGATGTTGATTTAGGTTCAAGCGACAACTGTGGATTGGCCTCTGCGATTCTGAGTCAATCAGACTTTGATTGTGGGGATATCGGTGTTAATACAATCACAGTAACCTTAATCGATGTCAATGGAAATTCGACCATTACAACCATCAAAGTAACCATTGAGACCAATGGTATTGACTCCGACAATGACGGGATCGATGACTCATGTGATGGAGACACAAATCCAATTGAAGCCGATATTCCTGAGGCCTTTACTCCGAATGGAAACAACATTAATGACTTGTTTATCGTTGCAAACATCGAGTTCTACAACGAACGCAGTATTGACGTATTCAACCGCTACGGAAACCAAGTGTATTCGAGCAAAGCGTACAACAACGATTGGGATGGAACACGCTCAGACAATGGTCAAGCACTTCCTGACGGAACGTACTACTATGTCTTGACATTGAACGGTGAAATCAAAAAAGGATTTGTCTACATCAACCGAGTGAAACAATAACCCGAAATTTTTCAGAACGATTATGAAAAAGCTAGCCATACAATTGACCATTCTTTCCCTCGGAATTCTATCCTTGGAAAAGACACATGCACAAACGGACCCAAGTTATCGCCAGTACCAATTCAATGCACTCACACTCAATCCTGCTCAAGCGGGATCGAATGAGTACTCTGATGTTTCGGTAGTTGGTACCCAATACTGGGTAGGAATGCCAGGCGCTCCAAAGACAGCCACTGTTTCTGGGAACTTCCGTGTGTTTGACAACTTCGGCGCTGGTGCAACATTCATCTCCGATCAAACAGGTCCAGTGCAATCCACCAGTTTGAATCTTGTGGGTGCTTACCATTTGAAGATCAACAACAACTGGAAAATCTCTGCTGGATTGAAACTTTCAGCAATCAACCATTCTGTGATTACTTCCGAACTTTCAACTACAGTTGCAAACGACCCAGACATGATGAACAACCTCACCACGGGATTGTCGTACAATGCTGGATTTGGATTCCTCGCTTATTCCAAGAAGGTGTATGTTGGATTCTCCATTCCTCGCGTTGCTTCTCTGCGCTTCAACCGCATGGACATGAGCAATTTCATCGACAAGAAAGGAGGATACATCACCTACGCAGGAGTGAACCTTGAACTTGGGCAACACCTTGAATTGCGTCCAAGCGTGATGGCCGTGTTTGGGTATGGAGGCCCTTTGAGTCTGGACATCAATGCTGTGTTTACGGCTAAGAAACTCATCGATTTCGGTTTAACATATCACTTGAAAGGAAGCATTGGAGCAATTGTTGGAGTAAACATCAAAGACCGTTTCTATGTGGGTTACTCGTATGCTTATCCGATGAATGCAATGAACAAAGTATCTATTCAGTCCCATGAATTGGCCTTGAGACTAAAGTTCAATAAAGCGGTTCGTACTGCTGACAGCCCACGTTTCTTTAACTGATAGTAATTGTTCAACATGCGCTTTTTCTTTGTACTGATTTCCTTTCTCCTCTTTGCATCAAGTTCGCTCCTGGCACAAAAGGTAACCATAGATACTGTTACGTTCAATACCCCATTTGACGATTATGGAGTACGACTGATCGATGGGAAAATCGCTTTTGTATCGGCCGCAGCAAAAGACATCAATGGCAATATCCCCACAGACGAGGTAAGTTTGAAACCCTTTTCTGATGTTTTCATTTTAAAAACTTTTGCCAAGCAAGAACTTAAACTGGTAAGCGCGTCAGGTCTTGAGACCTCCGTAAATTCTTCCCTCAACGATGGCCCAGTGAGCATCGATCAAGAAAACGGAATCTTCTTCTTCACCAACAACTCCGGTTCGGCCAAAAACAAGCTTGGTGTCTATTACTCCCTTCGTTCCGAAGGAAAATGGTCAAATCCTTTTGTTTTTCCTTTGAATAATGAGCAGTACAATGTGACACACCCCTTCTTTGACCCAGCAACGAAGCGACTTTATTTTGCGACAAACATGGGCAAAAAGAAAAACGACTACGACATCTATTACAGTGTATTTACCGATGCAAATTGGAGCACTCCTGTTGCACTTGATGAAATAAATTCAGACTCCACAGAATGTTTCCCTATGGTCTTTGATGGACGTTTGTACTTCAGTTCCACAAATACGCAATCCCTTGGCGGACTAGACAACTTCGAGTTAAAAGAAGGAGTTATTGCCAACCTAGGCGAACCATTCAATTCGAAATACGACGATCTAAGCATCTTCTTTTTAAACGATTCGACAGGTTATTTTGCCTCAAACCGCTCAAGTGCTGGTAAACAAGACGACATCTATACATTTTTGATTCAACAAGAACCACCTGCACCTGTTGTTGTTGAAATCGTTCCTGAAGTTGTACCCTGTGAGGAACCGCACAAGCCAAAATTCAACCTCAAGAATGTCACCTTTGCTTTCGATAAATCGTACATTGACAGCCTTCAAAAAACGTATTTGAATGAATTGGCTGAAGTCCTCATCGAGCGGTCCGATGTTATTGTCATCATTTCTGGTCATACCGACAATACCGGATCTGCATCATACAACAACACCCTTTCCCGCAAGCGCGCTGAAGCAGTTCGTAGCTATCTTGTAAAACAAGGAGTGCCAAAAGCTCGCTTTAAAATTGAGTACATGGGACTCACTACACCTATTGCTCCCAATGACACACGTGAAGGACGCGCATTGAACCGTCGTGTTGAATTCAAGTTCTTTGGGGAGATTGAGTTATAAGAATGTAAGGTTAAAAATTAAGAATTAAAAATTTGAGATTTGATCGCTGCGCGAATTTGATTGCTTCGCAAATTTGGAATTTGATCGCTGCGCGAATTGGTAGTGAATTACACTGCTGTTAATCTTCTCTAAATTGCCGAAGGCACCAAATTGCCAAAGGCAATAAATTCGTAACTCGTAACTCGTAATTCGTAATTCATTTCGTAACTCGTAACTCGTAACTCGTAATTCATTTCGTAACTAGTAATTCGTAACCATTGTTGTCCGATAAAACTTTACTATTCTTCTTGAAACCATTGAAATCATTGGCTTTATGAAGTGGTTTTAAAGAATGGGGGTGGTTTTTTATTTTATCTGATTTAATCATAAAGTATTTAAACTGTT
>CALPWQ020000041.1 GCA_943327315.2 Chitinophaga pinensis | reverse complement strand
GATTAACCAATGTGCATCCAGCTCTGGAAAATGATTCAAGATCTTTTCAAGGAAGTCTAGGCCTGGTTTGCTTCTACCTGACAATACGTGACTGACGTTTGAACGCTGCACACCAATACGGTCTGCAAAAACAGATGGTGTAATTCCTTGGTCTTTCAGGATTTGATTGATGCGTTCAGGTATTGACATTTGTAAATTATAATTTTCAATCGATTGTTTACAAATGTAATGATTATTTCTTTAGTGGTACAAAGGTTCGACCCCGATGGGGTCGTGGATTCATATAATTGCTTTTGGTTACAATGGTATGACCCCTATGGGGTCAGGAATTGTGGTGAAGGATTCTTAAAACACGTATGTGTCAATGACGGCAACAGACAGGCCTTTTCGGGTCGTGGATTTATGTGATTCCTTTGGAGTTACAGATGTTCGACCCCTATGGGGTCGTGGATACTTTTGATTGCCTTAGCGTTACCACGGTTCGACCCGCTATGGGGTCGTGGATTCATATAATTGCTTTTGGTTACAATGGTATGACCCCGATGGGAGAAATCAGAGTGAGAGTGAGTTTGAGAGCGTTGAACAATTGTCGATCCCGAAGTATCGGGACGGGTACCCGAAGTATCGGGACAGGCAGTGAAAGCGGACCCCTAATTATCGGGAAAAGCAGAGAAAGCGAAGTCACTCGAGAGTATCAAATGTTTGGAGTTTTGAAATAAAAACGTAATAAAACGAAGTAGCGTCGAATCGCTCTCACACTCACACTCACACTCATATCTCGTTCTGTTGTTTCGTACCTAACATCCTCCCGCTCCTTTGATTTGTGTTCATCAAAAGCAGCTTGAGAAAAATAGGGCACAAAAAAAAGAGGAGTTGTTCACTCCCCTCTTTCTATGTTCCAGTAACTTAAGGTCTGACGTTAGTTTGGGTTTACCCCGTGGAATATGGATGGTTTTTGTGCTTCTTTCACTTTGGTGCTAAAATGAATTTGATCCATCAGTTGAGCGACCTCGAAGATGTTCATTTTACTTTTAGTACCTGCTTGTCTGTGTTGAGACAATTTGAATCGTGCAATTTTTTCTTTTTGTGCTGTCATGGCGTATCGTCGTTTTGTTGTTTTCAGGACATATTTACGGACGTACTTTCCAAATGTTTCATTTTTTAAAAAATAATTAATAATTGTAAACTGAAATAATTACGAATGACAAGGCAAAAGTTAGTTACGAGTGATGAGTTACGAGTTACGAGTTGGAGATCAATTACGAATTACTAATTACGAATCATTGTTGTCCGATAAAATTTAGCGACTCATCTTGAAACCATCGATATTAGTGGTATTTTAAAGTAGTTTCAAGGTAAGTGGGGGTGGTTTTATTTTTTGTGATTTTATAATTTTTGGATTTCAATTGTTTGACTCCGATGGGGTCATTGGCTTTTCGGGAGGGCTTATGGTTACAAAGGTTCGACCCCGATGGGGTCCATAAACCAAAGTATTACCTATCAGTTAAAACAGAAAAGTGGTTTTAGTCGGACAACAATAATTACGAATTACTAGTTTTTGAATGCTTGAAATTCTTGGATTCGAGTCTGAGATTGAACTCCGGTAAAATCAGAATGGGATCGAGACTCGAGCGAATAACTCGTAATTAAACATTTGCACCTCCCATGTCCACTAAGGTGCAGCCACCATGGAGCCCATTAGTAATTAGTCATTAGTAACTAGTCATTAGTAATTAGTAATTAGTCATTGGTAACTAGTCATTAGTAATTCGTAATTAACCTTTCGTAATTACTTTTTAATCAGTGGGTAGATCAACTCCTCCAGCCCATTGATCTTGATTTCCAGCATGAGCTGCAACTGCTCTCCAAGCGTTCCTTTGGGAAAGCCTTTTTGTCGGTACCAAACAAGATACGGTTCGGGTAAATACACAAGGAGCTTCCCTTCGTACTTCCCATAAGGCATGCGCGTGTTGGCTAATTTTTCGAGTTGGGCGCGTTGATCTTCTGGTGACATTTTACTGTGCCTCCGGTGTGCGTTGCACTGTTTCCAAGAAATATGTCCAGAATTTCTGCACAGAGGAGATCTGAACTTTTTCGTCCGGTGAATGCGCTGCACGGATATTTGGTCCAAAGGAAATCATGTCGACGCCTGGTAAATGTTTCCCTAGGATTCCACATTCCAATCCTGCGTGACAGGCCTTGATTTTTGGTTCCTCGTTGTACATCTCACGGTAAAGGTCAGCCATCAAATTCAAAATGCGTGAATTTCTATTCGGCTGCCATCCAGGATAATCACCTGATTGAACGACTGTGCATCCCATATTTTCGAATGCCGCACGAATGGTATTCGCTACATCGCCTTTTGAGGACTCCACAGAACTGCGTTGCAATGACTGCGTGGTAAATTCACCATTGGAAATGATGACACGCGCCAAACTTGACGATGCTTCCACCAATCCTTCGATGTCTGGACTCATGCGGTAAACGCCATTTTGTACGCTGTATAAGGTATTGAGGATTCGGTGAAATTCAGTTGCTTCAAGGGCCATTCCTTCTGAAGAAGCGTCATGCAAGGTGATCGTCAAGGCAGATTCAACGGTAGAAAATTCAACACGGATCTCTTGTGAAATCTTAGCGATTTCTGCTTCGAAGTGTTTCAATGCTTCTTTATCAAAAGCCACAACAGCGGATGCTTCTCTCGGAATCGCATTGCGTAAACTTCCACCATCAAAGGAAATCAATTGAAGATCGAGGACAGAAACCAAATGGTACAAGATCCGCGTCATCAATTTGTTTGCATTCCCTCTTCCCTTGTCGATGTCCATTCCGGAGTGACCTCCCAAAAGCCCACGCATGCGGATTTCTTTCAGGACTGATCCTTCTGCGATGGCTGCGGTTTTGCAGGTATAAGAGGTGTTGGTATCAATTCCTCCAGCACATCCAATTGACAATTCATCGTCATCTTCAGTATCTAGGTTCAATAAGATTTTACCGTCGAAATTCGATCCGTCAAGCTCCTTTGCTCCTGTCATTCCTGTCTCTTCATCGATGGTAAACATCGCTTCCAAAGCTGGATGTGCGATGTCTGTCGATGCTAGAATGGCCATAATTGCCGAAACACCGATGCCGTTGTCCGCGCCCAATGTTGTTCCATTCGCACGCACCCAATCTCCTTCTACAATCATCTCGATTCCTTGCGCATCAAAATCAAATACCGTATCTGCATTTTTTTGGTGCACCATGTCCAAGTGTGACTGCAAGATGAGTGTTTCACGGTTTTCCATTCCTGCCGTTGCTGGCTTCTTGATGATCACGTTCTGAATGGCATCCATTTTTGTTTCAAGTCCAAGTGATCGACCAAAATTCATCATGAATTCAATCACACGTTCTTCTTTTTTCGATGGACGTGGAACGGCGTTTAATTCTGCGAAATGATTCCACAGTGCTTTCGGTTCTAGGTTGCGTACTTCGTTGCTCATCTTATTTTCTTTTTATGTTTAATTCTCTTTTTTCTTTTTAAAATCTACGATGCGTTCAATGTAGAGCTGTTCTACTTTTGTACGAGCCCAAGGGGTCTTCCTTAAAAACGTCAGACTGCTTTTCACGCTCGGGTCATGGTTGAAACAATTGATCGGCACAAGATAGCCCAAGTGTTCCCAGCCAAGTTCTTCTTGAAGTTCGGTGACGATGCGTTCGAGTGTTATACCATGTAGTGGATCCATCGCTTAGACCAATTTTCTATACTTGATGCGTTTTGGACCTGAGTCACCCAAGCGTTTTTTCTTTCCTTCTTCATATTCGCTGTACGACCCTTCAAACCAATAGGCTTGAGAATCCCCTTCAAAAGCTAGGATGTGTGTACAAATTCGATCCAGGAACCAACGGTCGTGGGAAATGACTACAGCACAACCTGCAAAATTCTGAATTCCTTCTTCCAAGGCGCGCAAGGTGTTGATGTCAATGTCATTCGTTGGCTCATCGAGCAAAAGCACGTTCGCCTCGGTTTTCAAAGTCATGGCTAAGTGCAAGCGGTTTCGTTCACCACCTGAAAGCACCCCTACTTTTTTGTTTTGATCAGCTCCATTGAAGTTGAATTTCGACAGATACGCCCTCGAGTTTATTTTCTGCGTTCCGATCTCTACGTATTCCAAGCCATTCGACACCACATCAAAAACTGATTTGTCGGGATGAATGTCCTTGTGCGTTTGATCCACATAGCCAATCTTTACTGTTTCCCCCACTTCGAATGAACCTCCATCAGGTTGCAACTCATCCATAATCATCTTAAAGATGGTTGTTTTACCGGCACCATTTGGACCAATTATTCCAACAATCCCAGCAGGTGGCAGGTTAAAGTTCAAATCGTCATAGAGCAATTTCTCTCCAAAGGATTTCGCCACATGTGCGGCATTGATCACATTGTTTCCTAGTCGTGGACCGTTTGGAATTGGAATTTCCAACAATGCCTCCTTGTCTTTCAAGTCTTCTGACAACATTTTATCGTAGTTCGTCAAACGGGCTTTGTTCTTCGCGTGACGTCCTTTCGGATTCATGCGTACCCATTCAAGTTCTCGGGCCAACATTTTCTGACGTTTCGATTCTGTCTTTTCCTCGTCCTTCAAGCGATTCCCTTTTTGTTCCAGCCATGAGGTGTAATTTCCTTTCCATGGAATTCCTTCTCCACGGTCAAGCTCAAGAATCCAGCCCGCCACATTGTCCAAGAAATAACGGTCGTGGGTTACAGCGATCACTGTCCCTTGGTATTGTTGTAAATGTTGTTCTAACCAATCAATAGATTCTGCATCCAAGTGGTTGGTAGGTTCATCCAGTAAAAGAATATCAGGATTTTGAAGCAACAAGCGACAAAGTGCTACGCGGCGTTTTTCACCACCAGACAAGGTCGAAATCAGTTGATCATCGGGTGGACAACGCAAGGCATCCATGGCGCGTTCCAATTTATTGTCGAGTTCCCATGCGTCAAGTGCATCAATCTTATCCTGAACAACACCTTGACGCGCAATGAGTTTATCCATTTTATCGGCATCATTCAGAATTTCTTCATCCATGAATGAATTGTTGATTTCCTCATATTCTTTCAGTACATCAACCACCTCTTGCGCTCCTTCCATCACAATTTCCTTCACCGTTTTATTCAAATCGAGGTCAGGCTCCTGAGGCAGATAACCCACCGTATAACCCGGAGAAAAAACAACATCCCCTTGGAAGGATTGATCTAATCCAGCGATGATTTTCATTACCGTTGATTTTCCAGAACCATTTAAACCGATGATTCCGATTTTCGCTCCATAGAAGAAGGACAGGTAAATATCTTTAATGATTTGTTTTCCTAGGGGCGTTGTTTTTGACACACCTACCATGGAAAAAATGATCTTTTTATCGTCTGACATTGAATTAATTTTTTGCGGTATAAAGGTAAGAAAACAGCACTATGAAATCCGCACTCTTGTCTTTTTTATTGCATAAAAAAACCTCCCGAAAGAGGCTTTTTTTTTAATTAAAAATGAAGAATTAAAAATGAAGAATGACCTACTTCGCTCTTTGAGCTTCGAAGGTTGAAAAATTAAGAATTAGACGCTGGATCTAGAGTATCATCTCCGATGTACTTCGCGTCACCGAAAGCAAGAATAGGATAAAAGATGTAAGGAAGTAAAATTAATCCAACTGTGAATCCTCCATCCTTACCGAATACTTTGGCAAGTTCCACCATGATTAAAATGACAATCACCAAATTGACGAAAGGGATCAACAATAAAACCAACCACCAAACTGGTTTCTTTACAATTTCCAATAAGACAACAATGTTGTAAATTGGAATTAAACATGCCCATCCAGGCTTACCGGCCTTTGTGTAAATTTTCCATTGACAAATGATTAAAAACACACCAATTGCCAAAACGACAAAAAGATAAGCACCTAACATAATAAGTAGTTGATCCATAGTAAATAGTTTAAAGTTTGGTCAATTTTACAAAAAAATCAAGTATGCGACAAACTTTCATTGCTTTTTGTTTTCAACAATTGTTTTATACCTTCGTTGTCGATAAACCAAAGTAGCCATGAAACGTTTGATTTTTCTTACTTTACTGTTAACGGTTGTTTCAAGCACATTTTCTTCGTGTAAAAAAGGGAAGGCCAATTTTACGCTAAAAGGAGTCTTGACAGATGAAACGTTCAATACCCCCTTCGCAAATGCTGAAGTAAAATTGTATTCAGTTCCTGTCGCTACCTCACAACAGATTCTCATCGGCAGTTCAACTACTGGATCGGACGGGGCATATAGTTTCACCTTTCCAAGAGATAAAATGGAGAAATATGTACTTGTGGTTACGAAGGACAACTATTTTGAAATCAATGAAACGGTGCTGTTCTCGAATTTATCCATCACGGAAGACAACGTTCGCAATTACGGAACCACAGCCATGAGTTGGGCGCGATTGATTTTCTTGAATCAATCTCCTTTGGCGAGCGATCACTTGCGCTACATCAAACAAGAAGGAAAAGCAGGCTGCATGGAGTGTTGTCCGATTGCTCAGCAAGAATATTACGGTACTTTGGATACGAGCATTTATTGCATCAATGACGCCAACACCAACTATTCCTACTACTACTGGATCTTAGGAACAAGCAATCAAGGATTAAAGTCAGCCTACACGACTCCTTTCGATACGGTAGATATCGTACTTAATTATTAGTCTTCGTCGCGGTTGATCTCCGAGATCAATTTCTGTTTCAACTGCCGGTTGTAGGTTTCTATCAAATACTTCAAGTAATTTGGCGTGCTCTTGGAAATGCACTTCGTGTAATGCTTGATCCTGTATTCGATGTGCTCTTGCAAATGATTCATCAGCTCGTAGGCATGGTACACATCCCGACATGCATCACGAAGGACTTCAAAGTGATTCTGCAAGGACATTTCAACAGCATCTTTTCCTTTTTTACCGGCATCAACACATTCGTTGTAAGCATCTTTCATGCTGAACTTATCGAGCTTTTCCGTATCAAAGAGCTCTGTCATGGCTCGAGTAAATTCAAATTCAACTTCAAATTCCAAGTCTTCATTTTCCGACATTCTCGATTCCAAGAAGCGATCTGGAAAACGAAAGGCATCTTGCCAGTTGAGGTAATCTTGCCAAAAACCGAAACGACGTACATTGTTTCCAAGGTCTATCAGTTTAAAACGGTCCTTGTTAGGCAACTTACGCGATCCACGTCCAATCATCTGATGGTAAAGTGTCAATGAACGTGTTGCTCTATTGAGGATGATTGTTTGAACCGTTGGTTCATCGAATCCCGTCGTTAAAATCCCTACGGAAGTCAAGATGGCATCGGGAGTAACCTTGAACCAATGCAAGACATCTTTTCTGTCCTTGTCGCTAAAGGTAGAATCTAGGTGGCGAATGTTGTAGCCTCTTTTTTTAAAGGTCTCTTCAACACGGATAGAGGTGTCAATTCCAGAATTGAAAATTAAGGTTTTATTTCCTACTGCAATTTCCTCGTAAGCAAAGAGTAATTTCTCCTGCATGAAGTAATTGCCATACACAACATCCGAACTACTGACGGTAAAGTCACCATTTGTCCCAATTTTTAAACCGTGCAGATTCACATCGTAGGTGTAAGTGTCTGCATTGGATAGGTATCCTCCTTCAATCAAATTTGAGATGCTCTCACCTACAATCAACTTATTGTAGTTGTCATTGAGTGGCAAAGACCGATTGGAACTCAAGGGAGTTGCTGTTACACCAAGAATATTTGAGTCACCATAGAACTGGAAGATTTTCCGAAAACTGTTGTAATGCGCTTCATCGACGATCACCAAACCGACATTTTCTATGAACTTTTGATTTTCCGTCAAGCGATTGTTCAATGTCTCCACCATGGCGATGAAGCAATTGAATTCATTTTGATCAGGAATTTTCTTTACTTCACTGCTGATCACCTTATTGTCGACGCCAATCGCTTTAAGTTGTCGTGATGTTTGAATCGAAAGCTCTATCCGGTGCGTTAAAATCAACACCTTCTCCCCTGTTTTTTCGATAAATTTCCTAGCGATTTCAGAAAAAATCACCGTTTTCCCACCGCCTGTAGGCAATTGAAAAAGCAAGTTAAATTTCTTTCCATTACGCTCGAGCTCTTCAAGAATAACCCGTACCGTTTTTTCTTGAAAAGGGTACAGTTGTTTGGCTTCATAAAGCTCGGTATCGATCATGGTGGGTAAAAAATCAGACGTTAAATTTACCGCCTTTTAATTGATAATTGGCGAAAAAAATGAACTATCCAAAAAATAAATTCAAATTGACCTAAAAGCGTCCTCTATTCCACCGCTGAATATTAATTTCGCCGAGAAAAAAGTACCTTTGTACTTCAAACACTCTAATTAAAATTTACAGACATGAGCAATGCAGAGAAAGTCAATTGCCTGATTATCGGTTCAGGACCTGCGGGATATACAGCAGCCATTTATGCAGCCCGTGCTGACATGAAACCAGTGATGTATCAAGGGATGCAACCTGGAGGTCAGCTGACTACAACAAATGAGGTGGAGAATTTTCCAGGTTATCCAGAGGGGGTTACAGGTCCTGAAATGATGGTACAGCTTGAGGCGCAAGCAAAGCGTTTCGAAACTGACATTCGTTTTGGATTTATCGATAAAGTAGATTTCTCAGGTGATGTGCACAAATGCTGGACAGAGGACGGAAAAGAAATCCATGCCAATACAGTGATCATTTCAACGGGAGCTACCGCAAAATACCTTGGGCTAGAGAGCGAACAAAAGTATTTACTTATGGGTGGTGGCGTTTCTGCGTGTGCCGTTTGTGATGGTTTCTTCTACCGTGGACAAGAAACGGTCATCGTTGGTGCTGGAGATTCTGCCTGTGAAGAAGCACACTACTTATCGAAATTGTGTACAAAAGTGACCATGTTGGTCCGTAAAGACGAATTCAGAGCTTCTAAAATCATGGCTGACCGCGTGAAGAACACACCAAACATTACGATTCTATTCAATACAGATACGATGGAAGTCTTGGGTGACAACAATGGCGTTACAGGTGCACGTGTAAAAAACAGTGCTACTGGTGAGGTTCAAGATATCCCATGCACAGGATTTTTCGTTGCCATTGGGCACAAGCCCAATACAGATATTTTCAAGGATTACATTCATCTTGACGAAACAGGCTACATCAAATACGCACAACCTGGAACATCAAAGACAAATATACCTGGGGTATTCGTAGCTGGTGATGCAGCTGATAAAACCTACCGTCAAGCGATCACCGCTGCTGGAACGGGCTGTATGGCTGCCTTGGATGCGGAGAGGTATTTGGCTGCGAAGGGACACTGAAAAATAATTACGAATTACTAGTGACGAATTACGAGTTTGATTTCTGACATTGGCTCTGCCAAGTAAGAATTGACATTTGGTATAACTGAATTTTTTTATTTTTTTTAAAGAACAGAACTTAAACCTAAGCGTTGAAATCTGCAATTCGTAATTGAACTTCAACTCGTTACTCCTTTCCAATAATCCCTTATTAGTAATTAGTCATTCGTAATTAGTAATTAACAAAATTACTTCGCTGTTCTTTCGAGCATTGGCACAAACTTAAAGGTACCAAAGGACTCCACTGTGATTTCGTTTTCAGAAACTTTTGTGATGCGTTTCATGATTTGTTCTGCTCCTTCGCCAACAGGAATAACCATGATTCCGCCTACTTTCAATTGTTGAAGTAAGGCTTCGGGAATATCGGGTGCGCCGCAGGTCACAATAATTTTATCAAACGGGGCAAAAGTTGGCATTCCTTTGTAGCCATCACCAAACATGATTCTTGGGGTAAATCCAAAATGATCGATGATGTGCTTCACTTTCATGAAGAGTTCTTTTTGGCGCTCAATGGAAAACACTTTAGCTCCTATACTGCACAAAATACAGGTTTGAAAGCCTGACCCTGTTCCTATTTCGAGGACTTTTTCGCCGCGTTTAAGATTCAAGAGTTGGGTTTGAAACGCTACAGTAATTGGATGGGAAATCGTTTGGCCTGCACCAATCTGAAAAGCCATGTTTGTATAGGCCTGTTCGGTAAATGCGAGATCGAGAAAGAAATGTCTCGGCACCTTGTCGAAGGCCTCAAAGATTTGCGCATCTGTAATCCGCGTATCTTTTTGCAACTCGATGATGAGCTGCTTGCGCATTCCTTTGTGTTTAAATGTATCTCGCATGGGCGACAAAAATAAGTCCTTCCATTCGTTTCGAAAAATTGAATTTCAAACAATGCGATGTTAATGGATTCTGGATTTAAACACGATGTTCGGGAAACATCAATTTGAAAAAGGTATTTCGCAATCCTTTGTTATCTTTGGAAGGTCAAACAAAAGACTATGGCCATCTCAAAAAAGGAACTCGAATTCAACATCAACGACGATCAAATGCGTTTGAAGATCTCCTCGCTGGAGCGCGAACTAGCAAAGATTGCCGAAGGTGGTGGAAAGAAGCGGATTGAAAAACTGCACGAACAAGGTAAATTGAGTGCTCGAGAACGCATTGATTTATTGTTGGACCCGAACACGGAACGCATTGAGATCGGTGCATTTGCAGGATACGGAATGTACAAAGAGCACGGCGGATGTCCTGCGGGTGGAGTTGTCATCGTTATTGGTTCTGTAACAGGAAAGCAGTGTATCGTTGTTGCGAATGACGCCACAGTAAAGGCTGGTGCTTGGTTTCCAATCACAGGGAAAAAGAACCTAAGGGCTCAGGAAATTGCGATGGAAAATCGCTTGCCAATTATCTATTTGGTAGATTCGGCAGGTGTTTACTTGCCCTTGCAAGACGAGATTTTCCCGGATAAAGAGCATTTTGGCCGCATCTTCCGAAACAATGCCGTCATGAGTTCCATGGGAATTGTCCAAATTGCAGCAGTCATGGGAAGCTGTGTGGCCGGTGGCGCCTATTTGCCGATCATGTCAGATGAATCCTTAATCGTGAATAAAACAGGCACCATCTTCTTGGCAGGATCTTATCTGGTGAAGGCGGCAATTGGAGAGAGCATTGACAATGAAACTTTAGGAGGCGCTACCACGCACAATGAAATTTCTGGTGTTTGTGATTACAAGCCAGACAACGATCAAGAATGTTTGTCCATGATCCGAGATTTGGTGGATAAAATTGGCAAGCCACAAGATGCAGGATTTGACCGCAAAGCGTCTTCCCTACCAAAAGTTGAGTTGAAAAGTATCTACGGGATCCTTCCTCCAGAACGCACTAAGCCCTACAATACCAAAGATTTGATTCGTGCCGTTGTGGACGAATCTGAATTCACGGAATACAAACCCGACTATGGAAAGTCAATCGTGTGTGCCTATGCGCGCGTTGATGGCTGGAGTGTTGGAATTGTGGCCAACCAACGTGAAATCGTGAAAAGTGGCAAAGGCGAAATGCAATTCGGAGGCGTAATTTATTCTGATTCTGCCGATAAAGCTGCTCGATTCATAATGAATTGCAATCAGAAGAATATCCCTCTGGTTTTCATTCAGGATGTGACTGGATTCATGGTTGGCTCCAAAAGCGAACATGGAGGCATCATTAAGGATGGCGCCAAAATGGTGAATGCCATGGCGAATAGTGTCGTCCCGAAGTTCACCATCGTTGTAGGAAATTCATACGGTGCTGGAAATTACGCCATGTGTGGAAAGGCTTATGATCCAAGATTGATTGTTGCATGGCCAACGGCTGAAATCGCTGTAATGAGCGGTGCTGCAGCAGCAAAAGTATTGCTTCAAATAGAGGTGGCTTCATTGAAGACCAAGGGGGAAGAAATTACTCCAGAACGAGAAAAGGAACTTTACGATCAGATAAAAAACCGCTACGACGAACAAATATCTCCCTATTACGCCGCAAGCCGTTTGTGGGTGGATGCCATCATCGATCCTGCGGATACACGAAAAATAATTTCAATGGGGATCGAAATGGCAAGTCATAAGGTCGCTGAAAAACCATACAACGTTGGTATAATTCAAACCTAAGCGCATGCATTTCGACTGGCAAGTAAAACATTACACTGATTTAACACTCAATGAATTCCACGATATCATCGCCTTGCGCATCGCGGTTTTCGTCATTGAACAAAATTGTCCTTATCAGGAACTAGATGGAAAGGATAAGAAAAGTTACCATCTCATCTGCCGAAATGGCAATGGCGCAATTGTCTCTACAGCGCGAATAATACCTCCAGGTATCGCTTACTCGCAGGTTGCTATCGGAAGAGTCGTAACAGCGGACAGCGCGCGCGGACTTGGACTTGGGCATGAATTGATGCACCAATGCATGCGTTTTATTGCCGATGAATTCGGTCAAGTACCTGTCATTTTATCTGCGCAAAAACACCTGGAAAATTATTATGCCTCACATGGCTTTGTAAGCACAGGCAAAGAATACCTCGAAGACGATATCCCCCATGTGGAGATGATTTATACACCAAAAGAAGTACACTAATGAAACAGTTTATTTATACAATCAGTGCTTTATCACTTGTTTTATCAAGCTGTAATACCTTGAAAAACAATTCAGAAGATGATAAAGTTTCAAGTAAAGGTTTTAATACAATCGACCAGTCGTTTTTGGACAAAGGAGTTCGACCTCAAGATGACTTCTTCATGTTTTCCAACGGAACGTGGGTGAAGAAAAACCCTGTACCTCCTTCCGAATCGCGTTGGGGTTCGTTCAACGAATTGGAACAAAACAACAAGATTAAGTTGACTTCTATTCTAAAGGAATGCCTTGCCAATCCTGGGAAGCCGGGTTCAGATGCGCATATTTTAGGACAGTACTATGCGTCATACATTGACATGGATACGCGCAATCAATTGGGCATTGCGCCTATCAAAGCTGAAATTGCTGCGATTCAAGGACTCAAGTCTAAAACTGAACTTTTGTCGCTTATAGCTCAACAGCATATGTATGGGATCAATTCATTTTTTAGCTTTGGCGTTGGTCAAGATTTAAAAAATGTAGACAAGAACATCAGTTACATTGGTCAAGGAGGAATTAGCTTACCGAATAAAGATTATTACAGCGCAGAAAACAAAAAGGAGATTCGTGAAAAGTTCCTCAATTACGTGAAAACGATTTTCGAATTGGCAGGCTATGGTGCAGACGAAGCGTCGAAAATGTCCTACATGGTCATGAAGTTCGAAACACAGATGGCTGAATCTATGATGGCTCCAGCTGAGCTACGTATCCCAGAAAAGACCTATAATAAATATGCATTGGCGGATTGCGCGAAGTTGTTGGAACCACTTGAGTTCAAACTGTATTTGTCTGAAATAAAAAGTCAATCTTTCGATTCGATCGTAGTATCTCAACCGGAAAACTTAAAAAATATAGGTCAATTAATTGAAAAGTCTGACTTGACTATGTTAAGAAGCTACATGCTCTGGAAAACATTAAACCATTATGCAGGAAGTTTAGATCAACGTTTTGTCGACGCGCGTTTTTCTTTCTATGGAAAAGTATTGAGTGGAAAATCAGAAATTAAACCGGTTACTGAGCGGGCAATCGACGAGATTACGAACAAAGAATTTGGTGAAATACTCGGGAAAGAATTTGTGAAGCGACATTTTTCAGAGGCAGCTCAAAAACGCGTTTCTGTGATGGTGGATAATCTACTGATTGTTTTCCAGCAGCGCATTAAGAATTTGGATTGGATGACAGATGACACCAAAGCTGAGGCCTTGAACAAATTGAATTCAATTGGCCGAAAACTTGGATTCCCTACAAAATGGGAAGATTTTTCCGCATTGATTTTTGACAAAACGAAGTATGTTGAAAATGTGAAAGCAGAGAATTTGTATGCACACCTCAAGAACATGAAGGAGCTTTACACGCCTGTTGACAAAGAAAAATGGGGAATGCCTGCACACATGGTAAACGCATACTATCATCCACTCTTAAATGAGATTGCTTTTCCAGCTGGAATCATGCAAGCACCGTTCTTTGATGAAAACTCAGAGGACGCCGTAAACTATGGTCGTATTGGAATGGTCATCGGACATGAATTCACCCACGGATTCGATGACATGGGGTCTAAATTTGCCGCAGATGGATCCTTTAAAAACTGGTGGTCCGAAGCAGATCTTAGTGCCTTTCAGGAAAAAACGGGAATTCTGGGTGAGACATTCGCCGCTTTTTGTCCGATTGATGGGCATTGTGTGAATCCCGAACTAACCATGGGCGAAAACATTGCTGATCTAGGCGGACTTACGATGGCATATTATGCATATGAGCGCACAGAGGAATTTCGTTCAGGCGTTTCACGCGATGGCTTTACCCCTGAGCAACGCTTCTTCATTGCCTATGCTCAGTTGTGGAAAATCAATTATACGGAAGCAGAGTTGAAGAACCGCATTGCAAACGATCCGCATTCACCTGGCATGTACCGTGTAAATGGTCCCTTGATGAATTGTCCTGAATTCTTCAAGGCGTTTAACGTGAATGAAGGGGATAAAATGAGGAATCCAGAAGGTAAAGTAGCTCGGATTTGGTAATGAACAACGCCATATAAAAAATAAAGCCCTCGGATTTCGAGGGCTTTTTTGTTAGTTCAGATGTACAATCATCTTTTGTTTTTTCATTCGCTTCACTTCGATAGACTTGCTGTATTGAAGGAGCATTTTAAGGGTTTTGTCAGACGGCCCCACTTTCGTGTCTTCAGGAGCAATGACAAGTTCAGTGTATTTTTTTAACATAGGCAAATTGCGTTTGATAGCAATAACGCAATCTAGTCTCCTTTATTTTATCCGCTTGAAAATTGATTAATAGGCACCAAACCAACGACGCAGAAACCATTCTAGCGACAAGCAGATCAAGAGCAAGAAAAACAGCCATTTGAGGTCTGCCAAATCTTTGAATGTTGCTTCTCGGTAAGATACAGTGGTGATGTCATCACGTCCACGAATAGCAGTCAAAACACCATTGGCATTTTTCAACTCGAAGAATTTTCCTCCCGTCGCTTTCGCAATTTGACGCAAAAGCTGATGGTCTGCATACGTATCCAAATCTTCCAACTCCATATCTTCGACGACAAACACTCCACTTTTTACTTCTGTTTGTCCATTTCTAGTGGCGATAGCCTTCCATTTATAGATCCCGGGAGGCAATTTCCCTAAGGACGCGGCGTATTGTTTACCCGCAACACCAAAACCAACCTTGGAAAGCTTCCCCTTTTCGTTCCGCACTTCCAAACGAATTTCAGCATCAGAAACAGGTTCGAGGGATTGGTTGTAATAATTCGCGTTTACAATCACGTCTTCGTCTTTCGTAAATCGCTTTGAAAAATTGACACGAAGCCTCGATGTATTTTGCTTGACCAACAGATACTGCGACATTTTATTGATGAATTCAGAAAATCCTTCTTGTGCACCCGTTCGGACAAATTCATTCATTTTCCAGCGCCAAATCCCTTCGCCATAAATCACTCCAGATTTAATTTGTCCACGCTTCGTGAAGAAAATCAAGGGATCATTTTTACGAATAGACCCAAGTCGCTGATTGGCCAAAACCTCTAACCCACCTGATGAATTTATTTTTCCGAATTTTGATTTTAAGGGTGGCCCTGTTTCAATCATGCTTTTGACTGCATCGCTGATTTCAAACTGTTGAAATCCTATATTCACTCCCCCTTGCACGTCATCCGTCTGACCATTGGCCGATGTTGCTGAGATTCCGATGTTTAATTTTTGAATGACAGCAGCAGATGTATTTGGCCCAATCGTATATATAACCGGGATTTTCTTGTCTTCCAAGAGTTGCTGAACCGACGCATCGTAACCAATCCCGGGTTCATGCCAAATCACTAAATCCGTTTTCGTCAAGTCTTTTTTCCAGTCTTTCAGCAACACCGATTCTACCTCAAGATTTTCGTCCGACTCCAAAACTTGTTTCCAAGCAGCAACATCGGGATGCGGAGCGCCAGCTAAAATGAGTACTTTGCTTCTTGAGTCAATAACTTCCACATAAAATGTTCTCGTGTTATTGGCATAATTGTATTCGTTTCCGGCTTTAGAAATCACCACACTGTAGGTCTGAAAACCAACCTTGTCCGCGTCTAACAAAAACGAAACATGCTGAAAATCACGGACACCATCCGTATACTTCACTTGTTGAGAACTCAGTTGTTTTCCGTCACGAAGAATGGAAACCGTAGCAGTCCCCCTGCCCATCTTCACCCCTTCAACATCTACTTCAACAGGGAATTTATTGCGCAGAAAGGTGATGTCATTGGTGGCCACGTTTTTCACAAACTGATCCCGCTTTTTCACGGTATCTCCCACCCCTACAGTAAAGACAGGAGTAAGATCAATGCGCTCTGCGGCATACACAGGATTGCTTCCTGAATTGAATTTACCATCAGAAACAAAAACTATTGCGCCTATATTTCGGTTAAAATATTCCGTATTGATTTTTTCAAAGGCCGACGATAACTGGCTCACAGATTCAGTAAAATCTACCTTTCCACCGAACTTGGGTGTATTCCCGACGGTCATCTCCATCCATTCGTACTCTTCTCCGAGCTCTGTTTTCAACTTCGTTCGCAGCGCATTCACTTGCCTCTTCACCGATGCACTGTCCTTATAATTCAGCAAACTGGAAGAGTTGTCTGTTAAGGTGATGATGAGAGGCTTTTCCACCCGATAATCTACCGCTTCAAAGATTAAACCGATCAATAAAAGGCCTAAGATGAAGAGTATAGCACTGCGCAAGGAAATAAAGCCCCAACGATAAAGGGATGAGAGTTCCTTCCACCAAGTGACATTTCGGTAAAACCAAATGCTTCCAATGACGCTCATGAGCAACCAGGGAATCAACCACCAAACACTAAGATCTGTTGTAAATCGCATGCGTCACTAAATTACATATCTTTCACCGAAGGACAATTCTTTCGTTTTAAACTGAACTCATCAATCTTTGAAATTCGCCATTTTATAGGTAATTCCCAAACCGATGATGGACATAAATTGCAACCTTGGACCAACATTTCCATTGGCATCCTTAATGCGGATATCGTCGTCGTAGATTGTTGCCCATTGCAAAGAGGCCGCAAACCAACTGTTTACTTTGAACATAAACTTTACTTCGGCATTTAAATCGACATTTTGTGGATTCTTTGCGTAGTTGGAAAACAATTCGAGCTTTCCGCGCAAGTCAATGTTCTTGGCCAATGGTGTAGATCCCATGACACGCAGGTAAGCGCCGAATTCTGATCGAACGTGTGAACCCGAGATCACTACATTACCCAATCCGTCATAGACTGCAGGCGTTACGCCATAGGCACCTGAATTTGCTAGAACTTGATCTTTCACGATGGTCATCTTCGACGCAATGGGCGACAGGAAAATGGACAAATGTTCTTCTTTTAAGTATTCCATTCCAATCGCATAACTCACATAGCCTGGCGCAAGAAAGGTAGATACTCGAACCGAATCATTCGGATAGCTATACCCATTTAACGTTTGCGTTCGAAAACCAGCGACCAAGGAAATGAAGTACTCCTTTTTCAATTCAAAGCCCAATTTCGTGGACAAATCGATTCTATCTTCCGTTTTTTGAAGTCCTTGTTTGGATTCTTTTTCAATGTATTTCAATCCTCCCAAGGCCATAGCCAATTCGTTGTTCCACGCAATGCGTCCATGCCCATAAAAGGCAAGACCATAGAATGAACCCAATAAAGAGATATTGTTGCGGCCTCCGGCATTCCAATTCACAAAAGACGATTGAGTGCCATTCAGGGTGTAAATCGATTTAAGTTTCCAAGATTTTGTTGATGTGGAGTCTTTAATCCGTTCATTCCTCGAATATTTCAAGGTATCGTTCCAAAATTCAGGTTGAGCGAATACTGCCGTTGTTAAAAACAGGAAAGGGAAAAGAAAGCGTGATTTCATACGTATCCATTAAGTTGTACAAAACTACATTTTTTCAAGGTTTTAAGCACCTTTAATGACACAAACAATCAAACCTTTTTCGTACATTTGCCCATCTAAAAAAATCAGTTTAAAAATGTCAAAAGAAGTATATATTGTATCGGCGGTTCGTACCCCAATTGGATCATTCCTTGGTGGACTTTCTTCAATTCCTGCAACGCAACTGGGAGCTATTGCCATCAAAGGTGCGCTTGAACGCGGACATGTAGCTAACGAATTGATTGATGAAGTTTTTATGGGCAATGTCCTTCAGGCTGGTGTTGGTCAAGCCCCTGCTCGTCAGGCTGCGCTTGGTGCTGGCCTTGGAAACAATGTGCCTTGTACTACGGTGAATAAAGTGTGTGCTTCAGGAATGAAAGCCATCATGCTTGGTGCTCAGACAATCAAAGCTGGAGACAATCATGTGGTTGTTGTTGGTGGCATGGAAAACATGTCTCAGGTACCTCATTATATCGATGGAAGAAATGGTGTAAAATTCGGAAATATTACACTTTTGGACGGCATCACAAAAGATGGTTTGTTGGACGTGTACAGTAAAGTACCCATGGGAAATTGTGCGGAAATTTGCGCGAAGGAACATGGAATCACACGTGAAGACCAAGACGCTTTTGCCATTCAATCATACACACGATCGGCTGAAGCCTGGAAAGCTGGTAAATTCAACAATGAAATCGTTCCTGTCGCTGTCCCACAGAGAAAAGGAGATCCAATAATGATTACTGAAGACGAAGAATACAAGAATGTTTTTCTTGATAAAATCCCTGGATTACGTCCAGCTTTCGATAAGGAAGGTACAATTACAGCTGCCAATGCGTCAACGTTAAATGACGGTGCTTCTGCATTGATTTTGGCTTCTGCTGAAGCAGTTGAAAAACATGGTTTGACACCAATCGCGAAATTGGTGAGTTATGCAGATGCTGCTCAAGCACCTGAATGGTTCACCACGGCTCCTTCGAAAGCCATTCCGATTGCCTTGGACAAGGCAGGATTAAAAACGAGTGATGTTGATTTCTGGGAATTGAATGAAGCTTTTGCAGTTGTTGGTATTGCCAATACGCGCATCTTGGGGATTGATCCTGAGAAAGTCGACGTGAATGGTGGTGCTGTTGCTTTGGGTCACCCTCTTGGGAATTCAGGATCACGCATTATCGTCACGTTGATCAATGTATTGAAACAAAATAACGGGAAGATTGGAGGAGCCGGTATATGTAACGGAGGCGGTGGAGCTTCTGCGATGATTATCGAGAATATCTAGTCAACTGAAATAAACGAATGAAAGCTCTACTTCTGTAGGGCTTTTTTTTTTATTTCACCAGGGCAGAATAAATGGCCTCGTACATGGGTAAAATTTTGTCGAGGGCAAATTCGTGAGATCGCTTTAAGGCATTTTTCCGAAAAGTTTGATGAAGTTCATCATTTTCCAAAATCTTCAATGCATTCACTGCCATTTCTTCCACTGCACCAACATTCGATAAAAATCCTGTTTCACCGTCAATATTCACTTCAGGAATCCCACCCGTATTGGATGAGATCACAGGAACACCAACTGCCATGGCCTCAAGTGCGGCAAGTCCAAAAGATTCTGTTTCTGAAGGCAAGAGAAAAACATCCGCAATCTCAAGGACATGCGCTGTATCCCTCACTTTACCTAGAAAAATCACATCCTCCCAAATATTCAGTTCTCGCGCCAATCGTTCGAGGTTATTGCGTTCAGGACCATCGCCAGCCAAGATTAATTTTGAAGGCATTCGTTTACGGACAATACTGAAAATCTGCAATACATCCTCCACCCGCTTGACCTTTCTAAAATTCGAGATGTGGCACAAAATGCGTTCATCGTCTTTTGCATAGCGACGACGAAGGTTTGAGCATCCAGTTGAGGGCTCATGCGAAGGGACAATGAAATTTGGGATCACTGAAATTTCTCGTGTTGTATTGAAATGGCTGTAGGTATCGCGTTTTAAACTTTCCGATACTGCAGTTACAGCATTCGATTCGTTGATGCAAAAGGTAATGACAGGTTCAAACGATGGATCTTTTCCAACAAGTGTAATATCTGTTCCATGAAGAGTGGTGACAAATGGAATTTCAATTCCTTGAGAACGAAGTATTTGACGCGCCATGTAAGCGGCTGAAGCATGAGGAATGGCGTAATGCACATGGAGAACATCCAACTTTTCGTATTTCACCACATCCACCATCTTGCTGGTCAAAACCGTTTCATAGGGCTGGTATTCAAACAAGGGGTAATCGCTCACCGATACTTCATGGTAGAAGATATTCTCGCGAAAGCTTCCTAGCCGCACCGGCTGTGAGTAGGTGATAAAATGGATTTCATGTCCTTTGGCAGCCAAGGCCTTACCCAATTCCGTCCCCACAACTCCACTCCCACCAAATGTTGGGTACAACACAATTCCAATTTTCATACGGACAATTTTACATTTCAAAGTTAGTGAATCCTATAGTTTAAACACAAACAATGGTCATAAGTTCAACGAAATAAAAACAAAGGGATTCAATCAAATTCGCGTTGTTTTACTGACTTCATTTCTCTCTTCCAAACGACAAAACCGGTCAGCAGATACGTTCCAAGAACAATAACAAGTGCGATGTAGCTGTTCACATCAAATTCGAGCGAATTGAAATGTATGACTACTGAAAACAAGACGAAATAAATCAAAAACATCAGCAAAAGGCGTTTTTTTACATAGATCCAAGCATCACCTTTGGACATCGAGGTGATTCGTTGTTCTGAGATGACAAAGAAGATCGGAATTGATGCGATGCCGCTGAAAAAAAGAGTGATAAAAAAAATAAAAATGGAGAGCATCAATTGATCGATACGCACAATTTCACCGGCGATGAGTTCTGCAATCGTTAGAAAAATGGAAAAGAATAAACTTCCAAAAGCAAAGGTTTTTACGATGGCATCTGATTTCATTGGATTGGTTTAAATTAAAGTGTTGCGCATTTTCATCTATTAAAACTAGCAAGATTTCTTCTTTTATCCTTCTTGATTTCGATCATTGCATTGTTGACCAACAAGCGAAACAATTTTGGATTGAGGGGTAAACCATTAAAATGGTTGATCAATTACAAAACCATGGATTTTAATCCAACGAATATTACATCAGGTAATCATTTGAAATTAGCCAAAATCCTTTCCCTATCCTCTTGTCTGCGGTCATTCTTGTGGTACATTTCGATCAAAACAATTTTTTGTTTTTCAGGTAAATGAGCATAAATCAAACGCAATCCCGTATTGACTCCTTTTCACTTAAGTGATTTACACGCGATTTTTTTCACCTTAATCACATTTGATTTTAATGCGAGGTTATTGATCCGATAGCTGAAAGGAGGTCGCTCATTTGGAAACACTTCGAGCACTTGCTTTAGAACAATCAAGTCATCGTTCAACGTTTTGTGCTTCTTCAACAAAACCTTGACATCCCGACTAAACTCAGGCAATTCATCAAAGTGCATTATTCGGTTTCTCCTTCATCATAATTTCTAACTGAAAAAGGTGCTTCTCGATAAAAGACAAGTTCATAGTTCATCAGTTCTCCATCCTTCGAAGCCAACCAAGGCATATCTTTATGCGAATAGTTTGTTAAGGTTGATGATGACCAATCGCTCATTTGGTCTATTACGCGATCAATAACATCTTTCTCACTTGCCTTTATGTTTGTTAAATCTGGTTTGGTCAAAGGTAAAAATCGTGTTTGTGGTAAATGCTGAAAGGTTGTTTTGATGCGATAAATCTGCTCATCTGCAACCATTCGGTTTAGCACATCATCCAAAAATTGAGGAACGGGACCAGAGGGTAGTTTTCGATAATTCATTCCTGTTAGATGTTCCTCAAACTTTTCATAATAATTGAAATCTGAGAAGTACATTAATTTATACAAAACGGCTTCGCCAACATTGGGTTTACCCGCGCAACGTTCCAAAATATACAAGAGAATATTTTTGCATTTTTCAGGTTGGAACAGAGCAATTGAATTCCTTGCCTTCGCTTTGTACTCAGCAATTGGCTCGTGAAGCAATTCAGATTCATTATATGTCGCTGACAGCATATCATCCAAAGAAAATCCGAGCACATTACCCATTCGCTGAAATTCAAACAATTCAATATGTCGGTTCCCCAATTCGATTTGAGCCAAGGATGATCGCGACAATCCAAGCAATGTTGACAATTCAGACTGCGACCATCCTTTCTTCTTCCTCAACTGAACGATACGTTCTCCAATTGTTTTCTGTGTGACTTCCATTTCTTTTGATTTGAGATAATTAAAGATAAGAAAAGTTTTAAATTAAAACAAGTATATGTTCTAATTTAAAACAATAAAATAAACTCAAACCTAATCTATGATTTCTCAAACACCCTCCCGCCGATCCAACGACTCAAGGAAACCGCACACCATGCGAATGGAAAGGCGGCGAGCACATCTATGCTGTAGTGCACGCGTTGCATAACGAGTAAAGTTCCAATGACAATGGACAACACGAGAAATGGCCATTTCTTGCCTGACAACAAGTAAATGGCGAATACCAATGCGGTATGTCCACTGAAAAACAAATCGGCAACAATGCGCGACGGATAGATCCAATCATTCAAAAAGGGATCTTCGAGATAGATTAAATCGCTATGAACGACCAAAGGCAACAAAGAAAGCGTTGCTATTCGGAACAACAAAATAAAGGCATAGGTGCTCATGAGCAGCACATAGGCATGCGGAACTTTTCGGTAAATGGTCAGATACGCTATCAATGATCCATAGGTAATACTAAAGATAAGTACCGAAGAATCGACTACAGGTAAAATGTGGTACGCTGGGTCGTCAAACATCCAATTCAAACGTTCCGCACGGACCTCATGAAATGCTAGAAATCGAACAAACACAGCCGCCATCAAGGATAGAAGCACTGAAACAACGATGAACGATTTCCAATGACTCCGTTTCATTATTTTCCCGCTAAGGCCTCATAAATCACCCGCTGAATTTCGGTGCGAATGTTCATGTCGCGCAACTTCCAATTCTCTTGATCTGGACAAACACGGTTGGAAAGGAACACATAGTTAATCCCTAGGTCTGGATCGGCCCAAACAAGCGTCCCCGTGAACCCAGAGTGCCCATAACTGCTTTGTGTAGCCGTCTCGTAACACGTTCCACCACCAGATGCTTTTGGACGATCAAATCCTGCACCTCGACGATTGCCGCTAAATTGAGCCCGTGTAAATTCCTTTATGACATCTTCATTCAAATACCGGCAATTGCCATAGACACCGTTGTTCATGATCATTTGCATTAAAGAAGCTAAATCAGTCGCATTGGAAAATACCCCCGCATGACCTGCAACACCGCCCAGCATAGCTGCACCTGGATCGTGGACATAACCCCGCAAGAGCTGTTTTCTGAATGCCTGATCATTTTCCGTTGGAGCGATCTCATTGGCAGAGAAGTAATTGAGTGGATTGAAACGAATGGAACGAAGACCCATCGGTTTGTAGACTTGTTCGTACAAAAATTCATCAAAAGCCCTACCCGATTGTTTTTCCACAATTTTCTTTATGAAATAATACCCTAAATCTGAATACACATAGGTCTTTTCGCCCAATGGAGCCTCCATGATTTGTTGGTAGATGGAATCAGCATAGGAATCTAAAATGTATACATTTTCTGCGACTTTCGTTTCAAAGCCTGGCTTCTTGGTCGTTGAATAAATGCGCTCATTGTATTTTCCATCCGTAAACGTCTTTTTATAGAACGCAATCCATGCAGGAAGTCCAGCCTGATGGGCCATCATTTCACGGATGTTGATGGTTTTATATTTACCTAGGACGACATCAGGGATATAGTCATTCAAGGTTTTTGACAATGAAAATTTACCATCTGAAGCAAGTTTCATCGCACCAATGGTCGATCCTGCAATCTTTGATACGGAAGCAATGTCGTACAAATCTGTTTGTTTCACGGCAATTTCTCCTTTGAACTCATGTGTGCCAAAACTCTTCCGGTAAATTATTTTTCCGTGCAAAGCCACAACGATCTGACAGCCTGGATACGCTCCTTTGCGGATGCCATTCACTGCAATGGAGTCAATTTCGTCAAGTTTCTTGGCTGAAATCCCAAACTCTTCTGGTACAGAATATTTTAGCCGTCCCGCCCAAGGATAAGTAATTCCACTTTCACGTGGATACTCTTTACTGATGGTCATCGGCAATTTTCCCAGTGCCGGTATTGCTCCAAAAATCAATTGTGCAACCCGGTTTTGACAACGTCCATGGTTTTCGTAAGCGGCAATGACACCTTTAAAATGTGACACATCCAATCCTTTTAAGGCCAATGGATTACCAAATAGCACAAGGACATTGTCCTTCGAGGGGTCAAGCAATTTTAACACATGATTGATCTCTTCACCAAATCCAAAGTTGTCTTTTAGCCGAACTGTCGTGCTATGCAGTCCTGTAATGACGATGTCGTATTTGTGTGCAATCTTAGACATGCCTGCACGCGCTTCCTCCACGGTTTCAAAGTGATAGTCATCGGTATTCGCGAAAAGATTCACTGTCTCCTTAAACTGAGATGATGATCCTCCGATGGAAACACGAGCGATTGTGCGGTCAAGTCGAGCAAGCGGTAAAATGCTATCCTTGTTTTTCAGTACGGCAATGGCGCGCTCGTAGACTTGGGATTTTGCCAGATCAACTTCTGCCGAAGAAAATGATTTGACTCCACTTTTTACCGGAAGAAACTGCTCTTTCGCCTTCAGTATTTTTAAGCATCTTGCGTCAATTTCAGCCATGCTAATGCTTCCACTTTCGACCTTATTTCTAATCGCCATAATGGCAGCACCGACATCCTCTGGAAAGAGAAGAATATCACACCCCGCTTCGAAGGCTTTCACCGCTACCTCTGATTTTCCGTAGCGATCGGCCACTGCTTTCATGTTGAGTGCATCCGAAATCACCAAGCCTTTGTAGTTCAACTTGCCTTGAAGATAGTCATGGATTACTTTTTTACTCAAACTCGCCGGAGTACCTGAATCGTCAAGCGCTGGAACATTCAAATGACCGATCATTACCGATGAACTTCCCGCATCGAATCCTTCCAAGAATGGAGGTAAGTCTAACGCTTCAATGGAGGTTAAACTTTCAGTAATCGTTGGTAAATCGAGGTGAGAATCGATGTCAGTGTTTCCATGACCTGGAAAGTGTTTCACGCTTGTCATTACCCCCGCTGCCTCCATGCCTTTCACAAAAGCCCTTACTTGACGACCTACTTTTACAGGATTTTCGCCAAAAGAGCGAAAGCCAATGACTGGATTTTTGGGATTGCTGTTCACATCAGCCACAGGGGCAAAATTGATGTGAATGCCCAACTCACGGCACTCATTCGCCATCATGGCTCCAATTTTCTCAGTCAATTCAACAGAGTCAGCAGCGCCAATCGTATAGGCATAGGGAAAACGATCTTCGTTTGATAAGCGCATGTTCACGCCCCACTCCGCATCCATACCAATCAATAGGGGAAGTTTTGATTCAGACTGAAACCGCGCAATTGCCTGAGACAAATCTGCCCGTTCGCCTTTAAAAAAGATGACTCCGCCAATTCGGTTTTTTTCAATGATTGCCGAAACTTCATTGAGATGAGTCACTCCTTGACCGGAATATGCAGCGATCATAAAGAATTGTCCTATTTTCTCTTCGAGCGTCATTGATGCAAGTTGCTTTTCAGCCCATCCCTTTTCAAATTGAAACTTTTTAGTTGGATATAGCTGCTTCGAAATCGAGCGATCGCTTATGTATGACAACATAGGCATGGCCATGACCACGGCACACCAAAAAATATTTAAGAAAATTCCAGCTCTTTTCATGGCTCAAAAATAAGGATTTCAATGCGGATGAAGGCCATTCGTCGTGCTTTCTTTTGAGCAATCTGCCTCTTTGTCATGTTCATATTTTTGGAACAATAATTGGCAAAATGTGCACGAAAAAACGGGGAAAAACCTATTTTTGTTCGAATACAGAAAGTCATGCAATTCAAGTTTTTAAATAAGACATTCAAGCCAAAGAATTTTAACTATTCGCCCATGTATTACGATGAGCGAAAAGAACGTTTAGAATTGAAAAAGGCACAGTATACGCGCTTAACGGATGAAGACATTTCGGAAGAAGAACGCAAAACCATGCTTCGTCAGTCGATGCATGAAACGTGGGACCGCACAAAACATGCGCAACAGCAGCGCTACAGCTCCAACATGCGGACCGTC
>CALPWQ020000040.1 GCA_943327315.2 Chitinophaga pinensis | reverse complement strand
GTTTTTCATTTTCCCAAGGAATCTCATTTGCTCCGCCTTGCTGCACAAATGACCGCCGATAAATTGAGTAACCATTTGATTGGTTTGAATCATTTTATTGACTCAATTTACGGTCTGATTCTGCGGGAAAATGTGGGGGAGCATGGGAGTCAGGTGTCGAATCTAATTCTGTGCTGTATAACTCTCACATCTTGCCCCGAAACTTTGGGACTGTTTTTGTGGGGTTCGGATCGTTACTTCTAGTTTAGATTTTCACTCGAAGTAAACCGCTCCCGCTCTCACTCTCACACTCACACTGTTTATTAATTCCCCCTCAAAACCTCCACGACCTCTTCTTCCCCAGCCGTCTTCAAAACCCTTGAAACCTCAATCTTCAATTCATGCAACCGCGCTGCTGTTGTATCTCCCCAAGCAATGACTTGTCCTATTGGCTTTTCATTTTGCAGAAGAAAGGCATCAACGGATGAAGGACTGGTAAAGATGTATGTATCGCAAGCAGGAACATCGACTGATTTTGCGATGGTGCGGTAAACCACGACTTCTTCAACTTGAACGGTAGGCAGTGCTTTCGCGATGCTGCGTGCGCTGATGTCTGAGCAAGGAATCAACACGCGACGTTGGCCTACGAAGGAACAAAAGTCCATAGCAACTTGCGATGGATTGCCGGATTGATGTCCAATGAATGTAGGTATATGACCTAAAGCTGTTAGTTTTTGCGCCGTTTTTTGACCTACGCAGGCAATGTCTGCATGTCCGACCGTGGAATGCGCTAAAAAGTACGCTGCGGCGCGAATACTCGAAAAGAAAACAATATCAAATGGATGCTTGACTTCGAAAGGAACTCCTTCAAATTGCAAGAGGGATTGTGCATGAAAAGCAATGTGCTGCTCTGCGCAAAACTGGCGGAGCAAAGGCAGTTCGTCTGCGTTTTTTGAAATGAAAAGACTATTGATCAAGGGCTTCATTGCTGGTCGACTTCAAGTCTTCGGCAATCATTTCTGCCAACCCATCCAATTCCTCTGCACGGTACTCGTACCAATCGGCGCCGTCTTCCCAGTTGGTGGCATGTGAAACATAAACTGAATGGTCGGGTGTGCAATACACGCCAAGTGGCAATTGACATCCTCCGTCCATCAGATTCAAGACTTTACGCTCCACGGCGATGCGCTTTTGCACTTCTGGGTGATTCATTTTTTGTAGAATCTCAAACAAGGCTTGATCGTCTTTGCGGACCTGTAAGGCCAAAACACCTTGTGCGGGCGCTGGGACAAATTCTTCAGGGTCAAGCACATGGACATGAAATTCTGACAAGTCAATCTGAAGTCGGTCAACACCTGCTTTAGCCAACAAGATGGCATCGTATCCGCCGTCGCGTAACTTTTGAATGCGGGTAGGTACATTGCCTCGCAAGTCGCGGATCTCCACATCATCTCGGTAGCGCACCACCTGTGACTTGCGACGTGCCGATGACGTACCGACAATGGCACCATCTTTCAATCCCCAATGTTGTGACGTATCCACAGCTGACTTTGCAATGAGCAATAGGTCTGAGGGGTCTTCGCGTTCTGAAACGCAAGCAATCACAAGTTCTTCTGGTGGTGTTGTTTCTAAATCCTTGTGGGAATGCACCGCTAAATCGACTTGGTTGGTCAACAGGGCGTGCTCAATTTCTTTGGTGAAAAACCCTTTGCCTTCGAGTTTGTCGAAACTCAAATGCTGTATGGCATCGCCCTGTGTTTTAATGATGGTGATATCTACAGAACACCCGAGGTTCTCTAGCTGTTTACGGACATGGTTCGCTTGCCAAAGTGCAAGATCACTGCCGCGAGAACCAATTCGGATGTGTTGCATTAGTTGTTTTTTAAGAGGATTTCTTTTGCCATGATCATCGGCATGCTCATGTATTTCTTCTCCATGTAGTCCATTACCTTTTCTAGGGTTTCTTTGGACTGGGGATCCATCGATTCAATGTCGTTCTTAAACACTTGATTCAAGGCATTGGATTTAATTTCTTTTACCTTTTCAGGCACTTCGCGCATGGCCAATTCTACCGCACGCATTTTTTCGATGCGGCGAAATTCAATCAAGGCCTCGTGAATGATTTCTTCGACATGAATGATTTCCTTTGAGCGTACTTTCAAATTTTCGTTGGATATCTTTTGCAACACTTCGACCGAAATATGATTGACGGGATGTTGCTCAAGAATGCTAGGATGTAAGTCTTGCGGCAAGGCAATGTCAATCACAACCTTTCGATTGGTTTCACCAGCCAACAATGACGTATACAATTCTGGTGTAATGATGTGTGTATCGGCACCTGTACAGGCAATGATGACATCAAATCCTTCGGTATAATTTTCTAGAGCTGACAATGGCATGGCGCGTCCGTCGAGATCTTTCGCTAGTTGTTCTGCTTTTGATAATGTGCGGTTAAAGACTACGAATTTCTTGAAACCATGTTTCCTTAAGAACTTACTCATGTTGGTGTTTGTCACCCCCGCGCCGATGATCAAGAAGCGCGCATCCAACGAAATATTCAAGTCGCGCAGTTTATGATAAGCCAAGGAAACCACAGAAACAGGTTTCGTTGCGATGGTCGTTTCGGTATAGACGCGCTTCGCCGTTTCAATCGTGTGCCGCAACAAGATGCGGATGAAATCTCCCGTTAATCCATTTTTCTTACACAAATCAAAGGCATTGCGCACCTGTGTGATGATTTCTCGTTCACCCACAATCATCGAATCAATAGACGAAGCCACTGAAAGGAGGTGTTCAACAGCTGACAAACCACGGTGGATATCCGCATTCTCCGCAAACAAGGTGATTTGTTCCTCACTCAACTCTGGATACAAGCGAGAAAACAAATCCCGAAGGAACGATTCACTCACATTTTGAGACGTACAAAAGGAAAATTCAACGCGGTTGCAGGTAGATAGAAACATGAATTCATCCATGCTGAGGGAAGATTTTACTGGGCTCAGGCGCTCACCCTGATTTTCTTCAGGAATGTGCAAGACACCAATGTCCTGAACGGATAAATTGCGATGCGTATAGGCGATGATGTAAAAGTGCTCCTTCACTGTCCCTCTTTCTAGGTGCAAAAGTGCAAACACAAAGCATTCGTTTTGTCATAAAACTGTCATTTCAGATAATTTAGAAACGATATAAATAGTTTTCTGGAGAGTTACGAGTTACGAATTTGGTGGCTGAGGCACTCGAAGCCACGAGTTACGAATTTGGTGGCTCCGTCGTAGAGGACACGTGAGGTGTATCAGTAGTCTCTTAGCCACGATTTATTCATTACGAATGACCTAAAAAAATTACGAATTACGAATTAGGTCCATGGTGGCTGCGCCTTAGCGGACACGTGAGGTGCGTCAGCAGACTCGATACCACTCTGATTTTACCGGAGTGCAATCGCAGACTCGAATCCAAGAATTTCAAGCATTCAAAAACTAGTAACTCGTAACTAATAACTCGTAACTCCAATTTCGTCCTTGTCCTTCGAAGCTCATCGAGCGAAGAAGAGTCGTTTGTCTTATTGTCTTAATATCTTGAAGTCTTAAAGTCCCTTTCTACTATCTTTATCCCAACAAAAAATACCCTATGGCCAAATTATGCATCGTACCGACTCCCATTGGTAATCTAGAGGACATTACGCTTCGTGCGTTGCGCATGTTTAAGGAATGTGATGTCATCTATGCGGAGGATACGCGTGTGACGAAAAAGCTGTTGAACCATTTCGAAATTCAGAAATTTGTTTTACCGTTTCATGCACACAACGAACATAAGGCATTGCATTCAGTTATGGAGAGAATTAAAGGCAATGAATTGACGGTATTGGTGTCGGATGCGGGTACTCCCGGCATCTCAGATCCAGGGTTTTTGTTGGCCCGAGAATGTGTCCGTGAGGGAATAACGGTGGAATGTTTGCCGGGGCCAACGGCCTTTGTTCCTGCGCTTGTTGCCAGTGGCTTTCCATGTGATAAGTTTGTGTTTGAAGGATTCCTACCACACAAAAAAGGACGTCAAACGCGTCTTACTATCCTGTCACAAGAGGAGCGAACGGTTGTTTTGTATGAATCGCCGCACCGCCTCGTGAAATGTCTTGGTCAGATCGAAGAATTTTTTGGTGCTGAACGACAGGTTTGTGTGGTTCGGGAGATTTCGAAATTTTTTGAAGAATACAAACGCGGAACGGCAAGCGAAGTGAAGGCCTATTACGAAGCACATCCACCAAAAGGTGAAATCGTCATTCTAATCGAAGGAAAAAATGAATAAAATAACTACAGAGGCGATTGTCCTGAAGCAAAATGGATCTGTCGCAACGGCATTTGAACGTCGCGTTTGGGAAATCAATCAACCCAAGGACAACGAGGTAGTGATTGAAAGTGAGGCCTTTGGCTTGAACTATGCCGATGTGATGTCACGCCTAGGTCTGTACCGTGAGGCGCCACCCTTGCCATGTGTGGTGGGGTATGAGGTGGTAGGAAAGATTACACAAATTGGTAAAGATGTTTCATCGGATTTAGTGGGTAAAAGAGTCTTGGCGTTTTGTCGTTTCGGTGGTTACGCGAAGCATGTGGTGACGCAAGAGTATGCGGTTGTTCCCATTGGTGATATTCTGGCTGAACAGGCGATGGTGTTGTGTACGCAAGCCGTTACGGCGTATTATATGGCAGCTTATCTCACACCCATTCAAGCAGGAGAGAAAGTGTTAATTCATGCAGCAGCGGGAGGTGTTGGAACTTTACTGGTTCAATTGGCGAAGTTGCGCGGTGCTGAGGTATTTGCAAAGATTGGCGATGACAGCAAAGCGGAGGTGGTTCGTTCCTTAGGTGCAGATCATGTCATCAATTACAAAAAAGGGGATTATGCCGAAGAGGTGAAGCGACTTTTGAATGGCGATCGCTTGGATGCAAGTTTCAATCCTGCTGCAGGATCTACCTTTAAAAAAGACTTCGAGTTGATTGGCTCTGGTGGACGTGTGGTGCTTTTCGGAGCTTCTGAATTGTCTTCCGGGAAATATGGGATCTTTTCCAAACTGAATTTCCTGCGAAAAATGGGACTAGTTCTACCTATCGGACTGATGATGCGCTCGAAGAATGTGCTCGGCGTCAACATGTTAAAAATCGCGGACAACCGTCCGATGGTATTGACACACTGCTTGAAAGAGGTGGTGGCCCTGTACCAAGATGGAAAATTAATCCCTCAAGTGGGTGGAGTCTATTCCATTGATGAAGTGGCCAAAGCTCATGAAGCGCTAGAAAATGGAAAAACGACCGGGAAATTAACGGTCAAATGGGATTGATTCCTCACGGAGGATAAGGACCAACATAATTCACACATGGTGTTGTCCCTTGAAAACATTGTGCATTTTCGGTGATCGTTGTCTCCATGTCGCCTTCAACAATAAGTTGAAGGTCTGGTGAAGCTTGCCATTGTTTCAAACACTCGATACCCGACCAAATCAATTGGGCATCTGTGGTTGGACGGTATTTTTTCTCCAAGGACTCGATGGTTTCAAACTTCTCTGCGCGGTAAATGTAATAGGTCCCTTTGGGTAGGGTTAAGTTGGCAATTCCATCTCCATCGGTACCGTACACTTTTAAATCATATTCTTTATTCAGATCGAGATGGTCGTCATATAGAATCACAAATTCTTGATTTCCCAACGGCGAATTCCATCCCATGGCTTGTTCTGGTGTAGGATAAGCACCACCACAATAAGGAGTGTGCACCTGCCAAAGCACTACAATTTTATACTCCTTTGCAGCCGGTTGCGCCTCAAGATTCATTGAGTTTTGCACCGCGCATGAAGCAAAGATGAAAGGGAATAACAGAAAAAATAATCGATGCATAGGAAATGACTTTTCCCAAAGGTACAATTTGTTCAGGAATGTAAATTATCAGATAATGTAGCTTATGTTGCATAAATTAAGTAAGAATTTGATGTAATTTTGTACTGTAAAAAAAGCAACTCATGGCAGAAACAATGACAGATTTAGGAATTCAAGAAATTCTTGCTCAATTGGGCATCGAAGAAGTAAATAACGGTGCTTCAACCGGTGGAAAATGGTTCAAAACACGCGGAGTTCGTATCGACTCCATTTCCCCTGTTGACGGTAAATTGATTGCTTCTGTCAATTCAGCCACTGAGGCCGATTATGAAGCAATCATCTTGAAAGCTCAAGAGGCATACAAGGAATGGAGAATGATTCCAGCACCAAAGCGCGGGGATATTGTGCGTCAGTTGGCTGACCGCATCCGCTTTTACAAAGAGCCGCTTGGTAAATTGGTTTCTTACGAAATGGGGAAATCATTGCAAGAAGGATTGGGTGAGGTACAAGAAATGATTGACATTTGTGATTTCGCAGTTGGACTTTCTCGTCAATTGTATGGTTTAACCATGCACTCAGAGCGCCCGGGGCACCGTATGTACGAGCAATACCACCCACTAGGGATCGTAGGGATCATTTCAGCATTCAACTTCCCGGTGGCGGTTTGGAACTGGAATACTGCCTTGGCATGGGTCTGTGGTGATGTTTGTGTATGGAAACCGTCCGAAAAAACACCAATTACGGCAATCGCTTGTCAGCAAATTACGAAAGAAGTATTCGATGCCAATGGAGTTCCTGAGGGCGTTTCAGGATTGGTCATCGGCGGACCAGAAATTGGGAAGTACATGGCGGATGATGCGCGTATTCCATTGATTTCTGCTACAGGTTCAACGCGTATGGGGAAATCCGTTGGTGCTGCAGTTGGCGCTCGCTTGGGTCGTTCGTTGTTGGAGTTAGGAGGGAACAATGCGATTATCATTGCACCATCAGCTGACTTGAAAATGGTTGTTCCAGGTGCTGTCTTTGGTGCAGTTGGAACGGCTGGACAACGTTGTACGTCAACGCGTCGTTTGATCATCCACGAAGAGATTTACGATAAGGTAAAAGAGGCTTTGACCAAAGCATACCAGCAACTAAAAATCGGGAATCCATTGGACCTAAACAACCATGTTGGACCGTTAATCGATCAAGATGCTGTTCGTATGTATTCGGAAGCTTTGGAAAAAGCAGTGGCTGAAGGTGGAAAAATCATCGTTGAAGGAGCAGTTCTTTCAGGTGAAGGATATGAATCTGGATGCTATGTGAAGCCTGCAATCGTTGAGGCAGAAAATCATTTTCAGATTGTGCAACACGAGACTTTCGCGCCGATTTTATACATCATGAAATATGCTGGGGGAGTAGAGAATGCTGTCAAATTGCAAAACGGCGTTCCACAAGGATTGTCATCAGCCATTATGACCAACAACCTTCGCGAAGCAGAAGCATTTCTTTCTCAATCTGGTTCAGACTGTGGAATTGCCAATGTAAACATCGGTACTTCAGGTGCTGAGATCGGTGGTGCCTTCGGAGGTGAAAAAGAAACAGGTGGTGGTCGTGAGTCTGGATCAGATGCGTGGAAAGTGTACATGCGCCGTCAAACAAATACGATCAATTACTCGGACAGCTTGCCATTGGCGCAGGGGATTAAATTTGAGTTGTAGATCAAACAAATCTCCATAATTTTCTACCTAGTGGATGATTAGGTTTTCATCCAAATGAATACGTAAATAAAAAGGGGTTCCAATTTGGAACCCCTTTTCAGTTTAGTTTGTTTTAATGACTTGGGATCGACTGATGTATTTCGCATCGGATCTTATTTCAATGCGATAAACACCTTCCGTGTACGCGCCTAAATCCAGTTCAAATGTCATCGAGGTTATTTGACTGTATTCTTCAATCAAGCGTCCTGCCATATCGAGAATGGAAACTTGAATGGTGCTTGCATTCACATCGGATGGCAATTCTACAAATACAGTTCCTGTGGTAGGATTTGGATAAACTTTCACAGAGTGTGATAACTCATCCAATCCAACAACATTGTATGGATATTGCTCTGACATTACTGGACATAAGGTGCCAAATGTTACTTCAACACTGTAATATCCATCAGAAGTAGCCGTCAATGTTTGCCCAACTGCACCTGGGATGATGTTCCCGTTGTAATACCATTGGTATGAATTCCCAACAACGGTTGAAAGCTGATCGCCCAAACCTGTAATGGTAACTGCAGTAACTGGAACCATGTTTAAACTTACCGCAGTCGCTGTGCATGTTGTTGATTCCCCAAAGATGAAGTGGGAGGATAAGTTACTTGCTTCAATGAATGTTACTCCATCAAGATCAGAAATATATTCAGGGGTACTAATCGCTAAACCATTCGTAGATGAAAGTTGGTCCTCGGTATTGTTACCAGCGCCAAATACGGTAAGGTCGTTGCGTAAGAATAAGGTCGTGTACTGTCCTGCAGATATTGCTTTAACTCCAGAAATTGAAATCAAAGTAGGTACTAATCGATCTGTCAGATCTGCTGTCCCTAGCTGTCCGTAATCATTCCCTCCAGATGTGTAAACTTTATTGTTTGACTTCAAGAAAACACTGTGTGTTGCACCTCCTTGAGCGTTAACAATATTTTTTAATCCTGATAATGTCGGCACCAAACGACCATTTAAGTCATTCAACCCCAATTGTCCAGACCCATTATTTCCCCAAACGTATAAATCGCCAATATTGGAGATGGCAAAACTATGGTATTCTCCAGCGCCAACGGAAACGATATTGCTCAATCCAAGGACTTGTTGAGCGGTAGAATGGTTGTTTAAAGTTCCCACTCCCAATTGTCCGAAGCTATTGTCACCAACTGTCCAAACTGTACCATCATTTTTCAATACCACAAAGTGGTTTTTACCTCCAGCAACGGAATCGACATTTGCTAAGCTTCCATTGTTGAACGGGAAATTAATCACCGATGTATTTCCTGTTGCCAATTGTCCCGTGGTGTTGTTCCCCCAAACGTAGGTTGCCCCTGTGTTGGTAACAGCCATTGCGCTTGATTCTGTCGTGGCAATTGTCTTTATGTTTGCTAGGGTAGGTACTTGTACAGGGACATTTGAAGAAGTATATGTTCCATTGCCCAATTGACCTGAGCTATTTTCTCCCCATGCAAAAACGCTGCCTGTTGCCGTAACTCCTAAGACAAAGTTGGCCCCACTCGAAATTTCATCGAATGTTGTTGCAGTAAGTGCTTGTGTTGGATTTGGATTGTTCAAATTTGTTCCACTTCCAAAAGCCCCCGACGCATTCCACCCAAAGGACCAAACTTGACCTGTTCCTCCCAATGTGCTTTCTAAACCATAATCGCCACTGGCATAAACAACATAGCTTGTGTCTGTAGCTCCTGTAATCGGATTGCCATTTAAATACCACTGATTGCCATACGCTTGACTACTTGTCAAAATGACAGAATCACCTTCACAAAAATCTGGGCTTGTAGAGGCAGTGATTGAAGGGCCTGTCAACACATTAATGCTGATGTAGTCATTCAATGCTTGAGTACACAATGTTGCGTTTGAATAAGCAGTAAAGGTTACTTGGTCATTGTCATTCAAAGAACTAGAGCTAAACGTCGCAGTTGGAGACATTGCTCCTTGAGCAACACCATTTAAATAAAACTGATACGCATTGCCACCTGCTGCAGTAAATGTTGCGCTTGTGCCATTACAGAGTAGGCTAGAAGGAGAAACAGTTAATGAGATGTCCATTGAATTGACGGTGAACGTATAGGTATCTGCAGTAGAAGGGCAGTCGCCATTGTATCCGATGATGCTTACTACATCACCATTCTCCAAAGAACTAATAGAGTAAGCACCTGTGATGTTTGCTTGCTGAACTGCGCCATTCACTAAGAATTCATAGGAAAGGGCATTCGCAGCATTGAATGTTACTGCATCATTTAAACAAATGATGTTGTCAAGATCAGATGAACTTGAGGATAAATTCGGAAATGTATTGACGGTGTAAGAAATGGATTGAGATGATGGAGTTGTACACCCATTCGACTCTCCAATGACCGTAACGACATCACCGTTATTGACTGTTCCAGTGTAGGTCGCATTTGGTGTAAATCCAGTAACCGCAACTCCGTTTACCACAAATTGGTAGTTAATACCACCCAGGGCCAATAAATCAACGGCTTCACCAGTACAAACGGTGCTGTTTCCATTGTTTAATAGTGTCACGCTTGGACTTCCAAAGACTGTAAATGCTAAGCTTGGCGAATTGTCGTTACACCCATTTGAAGTTCCTGTAACATACACAGAGTTCCCATTGGTCAATGAAGAAGTTGTAAATGATGTATTGGCAGAAGGTGCTCCTTGAGCAATCCCGTTTACAAAATATTGATACGTTGTTGCTCCTGAGAAATTGAAGGTTACAGGACTGTTCAAGCAAATTTGTTGATCAAGATCAGAACTTGTGATTGAAACGTTTGGAGTGCTATTCACATTGATAGGTACCGCAGTGGTATTGCTTAAGCAACCAGCGACGGAAACAACATTCACCGAGACAACATCTCCATTGTTTAATGCGGTAGAACTTAATTGGTTGTTGTTCGCTAAAATCCCTTGTGGCACACCGTTCAGGAAGAACTGGTATTGGTTTCCTCCAGCAGCTGTATAGGTAACGGCAGATCCACTGCAGATAAGGTTGTCTATTTCAGATGAACTCAATGTGGCAATTGGCAAGCTATTCACCGTAACGCTATTTGTCGCTGTGCTCGTGCAACCATTCGATGTTCCAACAACCAGAACAGAAGCTATTCCTGCACCAAATGCAGCTGATGTCAAAGTGCTTGTTGCTGAACTTGGTCCTTGGGAGACGCCATTGACGAAGAATTGGAAGCTACTTGCACCTGTCGCAGTAAACGTCACCAATTGATCCGTACAAAAGAAATTATTCCCATCATTATTACTCAATTGAGTAACTGGTATGGCATTTACGGCGGTCACAATAGCGCTTGACGTCGAATTACAACCAAAGGTAGAGCCGATGACTGTAAGGCTTTGTCCGTTCAATAATCCGGTCGTAGTGAATGTGTTTGCTGCTGAAAATCCTCCTTGCGGCACATTGTTGATCAGGAACTGATAGCTTGTACTTCCCGAACCTGTAAACGTGACTGATTCACCAGCACAAATGATGTTGTTGGGATCAGAGCTGGCAATAGACATCACCGGCAAGGCATTTTGTGTCACTTGAAGGATTGAGCTTGCTGCTTGACACCCATTTGTCCCTGTTCCTAAAACATAAAGGTTGTTCGTTCCATTTGAAAGGGTAGGATTTACGAAAATTGGACTTGTTTGCACCGCCCCTTGCGAAACACCATTCAAGAACAATTGATAGTTAATGGCATTGGCACCGGTCAATGTAATGTTGTTTCCTTGACAAAGGGTATTGTCTGGGTCATTAGAGAACAGATTTACTGGTGGTAAGGACAAAACAGTAAACGTGAGTTGACTTGAAACAATACAACCGTTGCTTTGACCATTGACTAAAACCGTTTCGCCATTGGTGAGGGCTGTTGTTGTAAATGAAGGGTTCGTAGATGGCGCTCCTTGAGATACGCCGTTGACAAAATACTGGTAACTTGAGGCCCCTGAGGCGGTAAAGACAACTGGGCTTGTTAAACAAATTGTATTATCGGCATCCGAGCTCGTCAAGGCTGTGGATGGCGAAGTATTCACCGTAAACACCGTTGGTGTAGTTGAATTGGTGCAAGCCCCGAAACTTCCAACAACATGAACAGCAGCTAAATTGCTTAATGTTGTTGTGAATGAATTTGATGCCGTTGGTCCAAGTACAGCGGTGCCATTAATATAGTAGGTGTACAAGCCCGCGCCACTTGCGGTAAATGTGACATTGTCTATGGAACAAACGATGTTGTCAACGTCTGAGTCAGTTAAACCAACTGGGGGCAATGACAACACTGTATATGTAAACTTTTGTGGTGCTAGAAATGAGCAACCTGTCACCGAATTATACCCAATGACCTTCACCGTATCATTCGTGTTCAACGAAGATGTTGTCCACGTTGCTGATGCCGATGGACCTTGTTGGGAAACGTTATTAATGAAGAACTGATACAAATTTGCACCACTTGCCGTGTAGGTGATCACGTCATTTTGACAGATAATCGATCCTGCTGAACTGGCCGAAAGCGTGGTGTTGGGCAATGGATTTACAGTGAAAGCCATGGATACGGTATCCAGACAGCCTAAACTTGATTTGGCAATCATCGATACCACATCATTATTGACCAGTGTGGCATTTGAATAGAGCCCTGCCGCGGTAAATGGTGTGACATTCGCAGCATTCAATTGATGCCTAAAAACATCTGTTGCATTTGAAGAATTTGCATCAAAACTCACGAGTTCTCCAGCACAAATTGTTGCATTTGCATCACTCACCGTCCAAACAAAAGTGGGCAAAGGATTTACGTTAAATTCATAATCGGGGATTACATCACTTGGACATCCACCAAGATAGCCTATGGCACTTACAATATCATTGTCATTTAGAGCTGAGGTAATGTAAAGTGTATCGTTAACAGATGGAGTATTTAATGAAACACCATTCAGTAGAAATTGAAAACTTACACCGGGCAAGGAACTTCCGGCTTCGAAAGTCACATTGTCTCCTTGGCAAATGGATTTATCAATGTCGCTGGTATTCAAAAACAATTCCGGTCGGTTGATGTTGACGATTTGTTTCATCGTATCCGTGCAGAAATTCGTATAGGTAGACACTAAGATTACATTGAAGGCCCCTCCATTGGCAAACTCATGTTGGTCGGTATCTGGCTCATACGTAATGTAGGTTGTATCGGGTAAGTACAAAGGGTACCCCGTTGTTCCATACACAGGGATTAACGTTGTTCCATCATTGAAGAACCAAATGGAAGTGATGTCATTCGGGTTTCCTGAAATAGCGGTGGAGTTGTTATTAAAAAAGGTCAAATCACCGTAACAGAAGGGCCCGACCGCATTAAAATTAGCCGTCACAGCTGGCGTTGTACTAAATACAATATTGGAATTGGATCCCTTATTCGTGGAAAAAAATGATGTGATTGCTGTGCCAGCGGCATTGATCCCTTGAAACTTCACACACTCAGATTTAACACCAGTGCTTGCTTGTGTGGTTAAATTTGCTTGATTGATAACAGGGCTGGTATCTGTGCTGTAAATACTGATGGAATCTTTACAGTTCCCCTTGATAATTAGACTGTCTAAGATGGTTTGATTTCCTGCTGAATCCAAAAAGACAAGGGAACCAGGCAAAATTTCCAATTTCTTGAATGTGTTGTTCCCCGTTATTTTTTGCTGCAATACAAATGGCCCGATATACAAAGGCTCAAAGAATAAGGTCACTTTATTGAACGTGAGCCCTTCAGTCTGTAGGTTGTTTCCGTAGTTTAAAGTGTCTCCAATATAGATGGTTGAAAGGGAACCGTTAAAAACAAAGTTGGTGTCTCCTTGAGTGCTGAACTTTTGTTTGAGCGAAAGAAGTGAGCTGCCCAAATTTAAACCTCGAATGTCAGAACCAGAGGAGGGGTTGTTAATAGATAAAACAGAACCTGTTTGAATGGAATAATTGTTTGACCTGAAACGTCCGTTAAATAGAATAATGTTGGATGAATCACTCATGATGAGATTGCCCGCTAAGTCAACAATGGAAGCATTTGAGTTCGTTGAAAGGGCAACATTACAATCGATACCCGCACCATTCACTGTGAATACACCGGCATTTTTAAACTGAATCCCACTTCCAATCGAATTGCGATAAATGGATAAATTCGAATTTAAAAAAACATCTCCATAGGCGACCATGTTGGTGTCTAAGGCCATGAACTGAGGACTTGTGATTCCAGTCCATTTCATTGATTTGAAGTAGGCAAGATTATTTACTGTAACAGTTTGGTTGGGCAGAGTAAATGATTGACTATTGAAGAAAACGGAATCGGATGCTGTCGGGATACAACCAGAAACGGCTCCGCCAGACGTATTTGACCAGTGATTGGGGTCATACCAGTTTCCGCTATTTCCAATCCAATAGTATTTGGCACTTCCGGCTGACCATCCTGTGCCACTTGAAATATTGGATAAGGATATAGTGTAAATCGTTGGTCCGTTTGCATTGACATTCGTGATAATTAATCCTTGACTTGTCCAGGTGGGCAAACCGTTGATTGTAAGTGCGGCTGCAGCTAACAAATTATCGCTAGTTTCAATATTAAATTGTGCCAAACAGGTTCCTTGAGCCACCAACGAACTCATCACATTTGTACTTCCGTTCGCTAGTTTTAAGGTCTTCGAAATAGGAAGTGTTACATTAGAAAACGTGTGTGATCCATTCAGTAGTGTAATGTTACTGGAAGAAGTTAGGGCATTGTAAAGAAGATTTCCCCCTGAAAAGGTGGAAGTGCCCGTGTTTAAAAGTTGAATGGAACTTGGTGCAAACCAAGTTAAAGGAAAAGCAAATGATCCAGGGACAACATTCCAAGAAGTGCCGTGAATATTTAGTGTACTGCCCGTAAAATCGATGGCGCGAATGTTCGCATTCGTTGAGCTAAACGTTGAACAATCAATTGTGAATCCTCCTGAATTCAGGATTCCTGAAGTGTGGGTGATGTCTTTCAAGGTATTTAAACTACTCGTTAGTGTCACACCATTTAGCACTCCAAGGCTTGAAAAATTAAACGTGTTGTTCCACGCTTGCCCGTTTGATTGAAGCACCGATGCGATAGAATTGGAAAACATATTGATGTTCCCTGTATATGTAATCAATGCAATCCCGTTAGCTTTCAAGGACCCTCGAATTTCTATAGTTGTTAAGGCAGAAGCGAGCGTAAAAGAGGTTGACACAGCAGAGAAATCAAAGTCGTTTACAACAACAGCAACATTCATCGTAACAACTCTTGTGGCATTTATAAGGCCTGAATTATTGTCCAAAATAGCGTTGTCCACCGATGTAGGTACACTGGCACCACCAGCACCTCCTGAAGTTATTGACCAATGAGTTACGTCTGACCAATTCCCCGTGCCACCAATCCAAAAACGGTTCGCCGAAAACGAATAAGTAACAAGGAAAATGCTAAGTAAAGAGAGTAATAGTTTAGTTTTCATTAAGTTAAGGAATATGGGTAGCTTTAAAAACCTACAAATATGAGTATAAAACTCCAAAACATAGTGAAATAAATTTTTTTTTTTATTAAAAGCTAAACTATTGATATTAAATATAAAATATAATAGTAAATTTGCCGAACTTAATGAACTCACTAACGACTGCTGAATGACACATTCTATTACTAAGCACCTTATCTTTTTTGGTTTTATTTTGATGGATATCGCTGTTTTTTCTCAGACAGTGGATCAAAATGTACAGCAATCTGCAGAAGATTCAGTAAAATACGTTGTTCCAAATCAATCGATTGCCAACATAAACATGCTCACACCTCCTGAAGGCTTTGTGGTTTCTGATCGATTCAATGGATATGTCCATACACGCATGGCTACAGCCATCATGATGACAATGATTGAGAATACATCCTATGTGATGATTGAAAAGGGAATGACACCAGAATTTTTCGCAGCGAATCAATTGGTTCTCATTGAGAAAAAGGACTTTCTATCTGATCACGGCGTGAAAGGCATTATTTACAAAGCTACGTTTGTACTCAGCGGGAGAGATTTTGTTCGTTATTTCGTCTATGCGGGAGATTTAAATCGCACACTTTGGGTCGCAGTTACCTACCCAAAAATGGGAGAAGAACTCATCGATAGTGAAATCTTGAAATCCATTCAATCGATTACCTTTAATCCTACTACCAATGAGCAAAAATAATATGACGAAATACGTTTTTGTGTTCATGGTATTCTGTTATGGAATGCTGAATGCTCAGCAAACGGTAGTTCAAACTGTGCCATTCGCATCTGGGGTTCAAAATATGTGGGGGCCGTCGTTTAACCCCGTTTCCATCAACATGGATGTTACCTTGTTTGAAACAAGCTGGGATGAGAGTTTTGGCTTTAGTGAAATTACAAGCATATTGGGTAGTTCCTTCGGCTTTGGTATGAATGGAAATTTTTCGGGGACCATTGGCTCTTCTTTTTCGATTCATGATTTCACTACGGGTGAGGTAGAGGTGGATTATCCCATCGATGTAACGCTGTCCATGAACCCAGACTTGTCATACGATCCAGGGGATCAAGTGACCATTTCAACAGATTATGCTGTTCAACCTGGAGCAAGTCTTGAAACTATGTATCCCAATGCGGGAGAAGCAACCTTGGATTTGTATTTTGAGTTCGGCGCAGGTTTATCCACGACGATTTGTGTCTTTGGCTGTATTACCTTTCCGATTATTCCCTCCTTTAACACAGGCCTTCAGAATCTCAACATCTTGACGGTGAATGAAAACAACATTTCATTTTTCAGTTATAATGGAGGGACACCATTGTATTCTTACGATATTTTTCCTTTGAGCACTACAATGATTAACAATGACCCTTTAGGCGAATATGGTTTTGAAGGCGTTTTAGATTTGCCTCACGTGTATACTCAGGATGGCATTAATGGCAATAATTTATATGCCTGTGGGGGTGGTGAAGATCCTGATTCCGCCTACGTTACGCTTACTCTAAATATTTTTGACCTTATTGGAGGACTTGAAATACCCTACGTTAGTAATTTTTTTGGAAACCTAGATGGGGAACAAAGTTTTGGTCCTGCCACGGTGACCTGGTCATTTTTTAGCGCATTCTTAATCCTAGAAATCCACAATAAACAGTGTTTTGATTTTAAACCTAAGGTTTACGGTAGGTTTGATTTCCCTATTCCTGTAGATTATACGGCCTACAGTCCAACAGGCGCAGTATCAGCATCAGGTACGTCGGCGATAATCAACGTGCAATTGGGCGGCCACATCGACTACAAATATCCATGCTACTTCAATGAACTTGAAATTACACCTACCTACAGCATTGATGGGTTGTTTCGAAACCACACCTACGATTCAGTAGCTCTTAAATTTGATATGGAGGCCATTTCTTTCAGTTTGGTTATCCCTGAGATTGAAGTCCTCCCGGAGATAAATGTCCCAGCTATTTGTCTTCCTATTCCCTATCCTTGTCCATCATGGTCTTGTCCTTGGTGCTGGTGTACATACAATTTATGTACTCCGGCATTTACGATTCCAGGGATCGTTTTTGATGCCATAACTTTCAATTTAACGGATATTGGTTTGCCGGATCCTGTTTGGGAATATAGTCTTCCAATTGCAAGTTTTAAATACGATTGGGTTGATATATCTTGGACACTCGAAGGCTTCGATGAATACACCATGGATAAGTTTACCATGATCGCGAGACCACAAACAATTTCAAATACTCAAACGAATGTATTGTGCTATGGTGGAAATAACGGCTCAGTGAATGTCACAATAAACGCAACAAACTACGATCTTGCTACTCCGTTTACCTATTCATGGACGAACGGACAAACAGTTGAAGATTTGAGCTCATTAACTGCCGGTAATTACGAGTTGAGTGTGTATGATGCACACGGATGCCAATTGTTTACTGGAGTCACCATTACAGAACCAACGCAAGAACTTGCTGTTACTTATAGTTTAACGGACAAATCTTGCAACGGTGGAGTGAACAACGGGTCTATCGATCTTTCGGTTACTGGTGGAACAGGAGCGTATTCCTACTCATGGAACACAGGAGCTGTTACTCAAGATCTTTCTTCCCTGAATGTGGGCAACTACTCGGTTACTGTTTCTGATGCCAATGGGTGTACCAAAGTCTTAAGTTTCACGATTAATCAGCCGCTCTTGCTTGGTCAAACGGCCGCAATAACTCCAGTGAACTGTTTCGCGGGAACGACTGGTGCAATTGCCGTAGATGTGTTTGGAGGTTCTTTGCCGTTCACATATTCTTGGAATAGTGGCCCAACAACAGAAGATTTATCTAGCATCGCTAGTGGAAATTATACCTTGACAATCACGGATGCGAATCTTTGCGTGAGCAGCGCGTCATATCAAGTGATTCAACCAGCAGCGCCTTTGTCCTTGACAATTTCCGGCACGAACGTATCATGCAAAGGTGGTGCGAATGGAACAGTGAATGTGACGACATCTGGTGGTACAAGCCCTTATGCGTATCAATGGTCGAGCTCCGCAGGTGCAATCTTGCCGTTTACTACCGAGGATTTGAGCAATGTGGTCGCTGGAACGTATTATGTGAATGCAATCGATGCCAAGGGATGTACAGCGCAAGCGAACCAACTCATCAATCAACCGCAAAGTATTGTTGCGAATGCGACATTAACAAACATCAATTGTTTTGGTCAAGCAACAGGTGCGATTATTCCAGTGATTTCTGGGGGAACACCTGGATACACCTACAACTGGTCAAATGGACCTAATTCTCCAAGCATCACCAATGTACCTGCAGGTGCTTATACACTGAACTTAACGGATCTGAATGGATGTGTTGCAACGTTCAATTACACATTGACTCAACCGGCTGCTGGATTGAATTTAGCGCTCTCAGCAACCAATGTGAAATGTTTTGGGGAGAGTACAGGAAGCATAAGTTCTAGTGTTTCAGGTGGAACATTGCCATATACTTACCTATGGAACAATAGTGCAAGCACTCCATCATTGAATGGATTGTTGGCGGGGAATTATTCTGTTAACGTGACCGATGGACAAGGGTGCCAAATTTCATTGAACCAAACAATAACCCAACCTTTAGCTGCCTTGGCATTGACTTCGACAAGTACAGCCGTAGCGTGTTATGGCGCCAATACTGGTGCGGTGAACTTATCTGTTGCTGGTGGAACATTGCCTTATGCTTACCAATGGTCGAATGGCAGTTCTCTTATCATTAATACATTGTCTCAGGATATTGCCAATCAATCTGCCAACACATATACTGTCTTGGTTACAGATGGAAATGGATGTCAAGCGAATTTAACGTCGGTCATTACGCAACCTGCGGCAGCACTTAGTGCCACAGGAATTGTGAATGATGTCAATTGCTTTGGACAAATTGATGGAGCAATTGACGCGACCAGCACAGGAGGTACTCAACCTTACAGCTATAGTTGGTCAAACACGTCAATTAACCAAGATCTCACAGGAATAACAGCAGGTGCTTATGCCTTAGTCGTGACCGATGCCAATGGATGTTCTCATGCGTCAAGCTACAACGTTACTCAACCAAATACAGCATTGAGTGCAACGCTAAGCGCAACGGATGTAATTTGCTACGGCGATTCGACAGGTGTAGTATTCTCGAATGTTTCTGGTGGCTCAGCGCCTTACACGTACACATGGTCAAACGGTAGTAGCACACCAAACATTCATTTGGTACCTGCGACGGCATACACACTCAATGTGGTTGATGCGCAAGGATGTACGGCGTTTACAGGTGCTGTTGTTAATCAGCCTCCAGCGCTCGTTCTTACTCCAACAATTACAGATGCGAGTTGTTATGGTGCGTCTAACGGTCAAATCGTTTTAGCGATAAATGGTGGTGAACAACCCTATTATTTCTCTTGGGGCAATCAAAATGAAGTATTGCTGAATGTAGAGAGTGAGACGATTTCAAATATACCAGCAGCGAATTACTATATTCAAGTAAAAGATAAGAACAACTGTACAATCGAACAGTATGTTCTTGTGGGACAACCAGCGATGCAAACAGCAATTGCTGATGTTTCTGATGTCTTGTGTTTCTCAGAAAGCAATGGATCAATAGATGTCACATATTCAGGTGGAACCTTGCCTTACACGACTTCTTGGAGCAGTGGACAGGCAACTGAGGACATCTCGAATTTGTCAGTCGGTTATTACATATTCACCGGTACAGATGCTCAAGGGTGTAAAGTTCAGGATACTGTTTACGTGGATGAACCAGAGTTAATTCGAATCTCATCTGAAATCATTGCCTTGAGCTGTGTGAATCAAACCGATGCGGCAATCGATATCAATGCCTTTGGTGGTACTGCACCATATGCGTATATGTGGAGCAACGGTCAGATGACACAAAATGTGAGTGGTTTGAATTCGGGCTTCTATAGCCTTGTGATTACCGATAACAATTCATGTAGTCAAGCCTTTAATTTTGAGATCTTGGTGAATGATAATGAGTGTTTGGATATTCCGAATACACTTACACCAAATGGGGATAATTACAATGACACTTGGGTGATAGAAAATATCGACTTGTATTCAAATGCTGTAGTTAAAATCTTTAATAAGTGGGGCAACGAAATCTACTCGTCTAATCAAGCTTACATTCCTTGGGATGGAACATTCAATGGAAATCCTTTGCCATCAGAAGTATATTATTACATCATCGAATTGAACAATTCGGAAAACAACAATTACACGGGTACAATTACAATTATACGTTAAGAATGAAGAAATCGATTTATATTTTTTACTTTTTGTCAGTATTCATTCAAGGGAATTTACTGGCAAGTGAGGGTGTTATTTCACCCCCACCGACTTGTCCTACGATACAGACCTCAGGTACGAATATTTCCTGCAGTGGAAACACGAACGCCACTGCTACCGTAGCTATAGTCCCGCAGAATTCAGGTCTCTACACGTATACATGGTCTCAAGGAACGTTCATAAGCACAACGTCTGGGTCCAGTACAATTACAAACTTGGGAGTGGGAACCTACACCGTAAATGTGAAGGACGAAGTTACAGGATGTGTCGTAGTAGGAGCGGTTGTTGTGAATTCTCCCGCGCCGATCGCGGTCACTGGTGTAGCGTCAAGTGTCAATTGCTTCGGTGGTGCAACTGGCGGTGTGAATGTGACAGTTACAGGGGGTACTCCTGGTTATTCTTTCAATTGGTCAGGTCCGTCAACGTCGAATGTCGAGGATATTTCAAATGCACCAGCAGGCAATTACACCTTGACTGTGACGGATACGAAATCATGCACGAAGACAACAAACTTTTCCATATCTCAGCCTATTCAAGCATTAAGTAATTCGAAAATTATCTCGAATGTAGATTGCAACGGAACGGCTACTGGAGATATTGACCTTTCTGTTTGGGGAGGAACTGCGCCTTATTCCTATTCGTGGAGTAATGGGATTTTGTCTCAAGATTTATCCAATATTACACAGGGAAACTATACTGTGTTGATTACAGATGCAAAAGGATGCACCCTTAACGACAATATATTGGTGACACAACCTCAATCCTTGTCAGGAACATTAACGACATCAAATGTTGATTGCTACGGTCAAGCGACAGGTTCATTGTTATTTAGTCCGACCGGTGGAACACCTGGGTATACCTACCAATGGTCGAATTCGACATCCTTGTATTCAGAATCAAGTGCTTCCATTTCAAATGTTGTTGCTGACAACTATTTAGTGGTGGTCACGGATTTAAATGGATGTTCATTTTCTGCTTCTGGAACAATAAGTCAGTCTACACAAATGGTCCTTTCTACTTCCGCAGTGAATGTAAATTGTAGCGGTGGAACAGATGGTTCGGTGAATTTATCGGTGTTGGGTGGAAATTCACCATATTCTTATGTATGGTCCAACACTATTGGTGCTATTGTATCAAACAACCAGGATTTACTCAATATTCCTTCCTCGAACTACTCTGTTTTGGTGACAGATAATCTGGGCTGTATTAAAACGATTTCCCAAGTGGTCACTGAACCTGAAAATCCTTTGGCGGTTGCTTCTCTTGTAAGTGATGTATTGTGTTTCGGCTTAAGTACTGGGGATATTGATTTAACGGTAACAGGAGGAACATCGCCATTTACATTTAGTTGGTCCAATTCAGTGAATACGGAGGATTTATCGAATGTTGTGGCTGGACTCTATTCGTTTGTTGTTACGGACAACAACGGGTGTACATTTTCCAATAACGTGACGATAACTCAACCCCTAGCACCATTGTCAGTGACAAATAGCTCAGTGAATGTGAGTTGTTTCAATGGCGCAAATGGCGCAATCGATTTAACTGTCGCTGGGGGAACAAGTCCCTATACCTATTCTTGGGCAAATGGATTGTATCTCTTAAGTTTTACAAGCCAAGACTTGGCCAATATCCCTGCTGAATTTTATCAATTTGCAGTGATAGATGCGAAAGGATGTTCTGTTTTAGATACAATAGAGATCACACAACCTGCTTTACTTGAGACAAGTGTTACTGGTGTGAATATTCTTTGTAACGGTGGAAACACAGGTTCTGTTGACCTAACAACGACTGGAGGTTCTCAGCCATATATCTACGATTGGAACAACAATGCTGTAACGCAAGACTTATCTTTATTGCTTGCTGGATTGTATGAGGTCACGGTTACCGATGGACATGGTTGTTCTTCATCAAGTTCAATAACTTTAACTGAGCCTATTGACAGTTTGGCGTATTCTTTCGATGTGTTCGATGTGAAGTGCAATGATGGAGCAAGCGGAGAAATTGACCTTTACATCACTGGAGGAACCCTTCCATATACCTATGATTGGTCAAATGGTGGTGCTTTTCCAGTGCTGAATGATTTGACAGCTGGTTTCTATACATTTTTAATTACAGATTACAATGGGTGTCAGATTAGTGATTCAATCTCTGTAGCACAACCTGCGCCGCTCACGTTAAATGAGGTGATTACCCCTGTAACATGTTACGGCTTAACGAATGGAGCAATCAACATCTCTCCTGTCGGGGGCACAGCACCTTTCAATTATACATGGTTTAATTCAACCTTCGCATTATCGGCGCAAACGGAAGATTTAATTGATTTCCCCGCGGATACGTATCAGGTGGAAATAGTTGATTCCAATGGGTGTTTTTACGAAATGTTCTTTGAAGTGGCGCAACCTCAAGATCTCACGATCGACTTTACATACACCATTGTAAGTTGCAATACGGGATCGGATGGAAGTATCCTTGTGGATATCGCTGGTGGAAATCCTGCCTATACAACAACATGGTCAAATGGTGCCTTAACGGAGGACTTGTTTAATCTTACAGCGGATATATATCAATTGCTTGTGACAGACACCAAAGGCTGTTCGGATTCGATCTCGGTAGAGATTGTTGAGCCAGTTGCTATTACAATGACGTTCGATGTCGTTGAGATTAGCTGTTCTGATCAACATGATGGACAGGCACTCGTTTTACCTCAAGGAGGAAATGGAGGATACTCTTATCTCTGGTCTAATGCCGCTACAAGTGTGTCAATTGATAATTTGTACAATCAGTACTACTATGTGACCGTTGCGGATATTTATGGCTGTACAGGTACTGATTCTGTTTTCATCCCGAAAAATAATGTAGGGTGTGTTACACCAGTTAACGCATTCTCACCGAACGATGATATGTACAATGACACATGGGTTATTGAAAATATCGACCTCTATCCAACTGCAGAAATTCAAGTGTTTAATAAATGGGGGAATTTAATCCACCAACAAAGTGGAGTCTATAGCCCTTGGGATGGAAGTGTCAATGGACAAAAATTACCGTCCGAAACATACTACTACATTTTGAATTTGAATTTTGAAGGAATAAACCCGATTACGGGAAACATAACAATTGTAAGATAAGATCATGAAAAAGTATATCACACTATTGGCATTCGCTATATCTGGAGTATCCTACGCTCAACAGATTGCCTTGAACTCGCAATACCTGTTCAATGAAATGATTGTGAATGCAGGAGCCACAGGTGCAAAAGATTATGTGCCTGTTCAATTCAATTTTAGAAAGCAGTGGACTAATTTTCCAGGAGCTCCAACAACACAAATGATTTCTGCGCAATCGCCAATCTCCAAAAAAATGGGCTTTGGAGGGGTCATCTTTAATGATGTTTCTGGTCCTAGTAGAAGAACGGGATTCAACATCAATGCAGCGTATCATCTTCAATTGGACAAAAAAAACAATCACAGATTGGGCTTCGGATTGGGTGCAAGTCTTACCCAGCACCTTATTGATGTGACTAAACTATCGACGTATTTGCCAGATGACCCTGCAGTCACAAGAGGATATAACAATCAAATGGTTCCTGATGCAAATTTTGGGATCTTCTATCACTTTAAAGACAAAGGCTTTGCAGGAATTTCTGCAAGTAACCTTGTGCAAATGAAAAGAGACCTATACAACTTTGAAAATGTATTGTTTAATCCATTGATGAGAACGTATTACCTCATTGGGGGGTATCATTTTGACTTAGGTAAGGATTTCGGATTGAAAGCCACTGCTCTAGGACAAATGATTGAAACGGGAACTTGGCAAGCGGATGTTACGCTTTTGGGCACATACAAAAATGTACTTTGGTTAGGTGCTTCATACCGCCACACGGATGCTGTTGCTTTCTTAGCTGGAGGTCAGGTAGGACCATTGAAATTTGGGTATTCGTATGACTACACGCTTTCAGATATTGGGAATTATTCTTCTGGTTCACACGAAATTTTTATCGAATTGCAATTGGCAAGATCAAATGCTGGAGTTGCTACTCCTTGGATGAAAAGAAATAGAATTTATACGCCGAAGAATTAATGAAAAGTTTTTTGTTGGGTATATCGCTGCTTACTTTTTCATGGGCCAATGGCCAAACAATGAAAGAAGCAGAAAAAATGTTCAATGTCTTTGAATACCAAAGGGCATATGCGATTTACAAACCCCTTTATGGAAATCAATCATTTAGTAGTGATGATTTAAAACGGTATGCGTACTCCAGTTTTGCGATTGGGGAATTTCAAACATGTTATGACGTTTTGCCAAACGTGTTGTCCGAAAAAAACAGTGAACCGTTCTTCATCTACATGAAGGCAGAGTCCTGCATGCATCTGAAAAAATATGATGAGGCCAAAGTGCTCTACGCAAGTTATCAGTTGAACGATGATGAATTTAATGTCAATGTAAAAATTGAATCGTGTGACTTAATTCCGGGTTGGAATGACCTCACCTATGTTGATTTTCGCAACGCGTCAAACAATCATTCAAAAGCTAACTTTAGTGGTGCGAGTTCTCCATTTGGAAGATTTGAATATCATGAGCTTGGTTTGGATAGCATGGGTTTGATTCTTTCAAATGACAATATTGATGCCGCCGAATTGGTGGTGTTGAAGCCGTACTTTTCTACTTCAGAAGGCACTCTGATTCCACTGCTTCTTGACGATGCATACCGATACAGTACAATTAATTCGGTGGCCATCCACGCTCAAACGGGCATGGCATTTCTCTCAATTGCTGAGCTAACTTCCGAGGACATTGCCAAAAAAGCACCACATATTTATTCAGGCACGTGGAACAAAGAGGAAGGATCGATAACGAATTTAAGTCCTTGGATGTACGGTGGATTTGGAGATACTAGCGCGTGCTCACACGTGACGTTGAATGAAAGTGGAACCCAGCTTGTTTTTTCAAAGATGCGGGGTGAGCAATCAGACGTGTTTACCTCTTTTTTTGAAAACAACACCTGGTCAAAACCCGTAGGAATTGACAAGATCAATACCGAATTAAATGAAATGTTCCCATTGTTTATGGGAGATACTCTTTTAAGTTTTGCATCCGACGGACGTCCAGGATACGGTAATTTGGATGTTTTTACATACCAATTGTTAGGTGAAAACATCAGCCACTTAAAAGCGCCTATAAATGGCCCCATGGATGATTTTAATTATTCCTACGTAAACGCCGATTCTGCAGTTTTTGTCTCAAATCGATATACCGGTAAAGGGGATGATGACATCTATGAAATTGTGTTCAATAGAACGCCAAAAAAAGTAAGCATAGATTCTACAGATTATTTTGCCTTAGTTGATCAATGGGAGAATCAAAAGATTTATTTTGATTTCAATACCTATACTATGAAAATTGGGGTGAAAGTCTCTGATGAACTCATTAGCGTATTGTCAAAATATCCTTCGTTGACCATCCGAGTAGAGTCTCATGCGGACAAAAGAGGAGGTTCGGATTACAATGCTGTTCTGAGTGCAAATCGAGCCCAAACCGTTCTTGATGAACTAGTAAAGTTGGGAATTGACAAAAACCAAGTAGTTATCGTATCCATGGGTGAAAACGATCCTGTTGTGGACTGTGTGAAATGCACAGAAGAGATCTATGCCGAGAACAGAGTTGTGATTGTCTCGATCAAAAGGTAATTTTATTGAATATCCTGTATCACCGTGTATCCTGCAGGAATGGTGGTAGAAAAGATGGCTTCTTTATTTTCTAACTTAAAGGAAATGTTTGAGGCCTTGAAATTCATAAAAATACCGTCTTTTATCGTTTGAAATTCAAGTGGAAAACCAGGGATTTTTGAATTTACAATGGATTGCCCTTTCAAATCAATGGTAAAGTCATTCGTGTACCAATAAACAAATTCGGCATC
>CALPWQ020000039.1 GCA_943327315.2 Chitinophaga pinensis | reverse complement strand
TGATACCTTTTGAAGTACAGGTTCTACATGTCAATAGAACAATTTGCGAAAAAATCATGAGTTTAGTGCGCTTTTCACATGGTGCTGATCCAATTAAAGATCTCAAAAATAAAATTCGGCACACTTATGATATCCATCAATTATTGCAAGTGGAAGAGGTGAAGCAGTTTTTTGAATCATCTGATTTTGATGACATGCTACATCTCGTTGCTCAGGACGATTTCGAAAGTTTTAAAAGCAATAATGAATGGTTGTATCAGCACCCTAAAGATGCATTACTCTTCAAAGATGTAAGGATGGTTTGGTCTCAACTAGAAAACACTTTTGTGAATGATTTTAGAAACTTGGTCTATGGAACTCTCCCTAAAGGTTCTTCTATTTTAGCAACACTAGAATTGGTTTCACAACGATTAAATGATATCGTCTGGAGCCCCTCCAGATCCTTGTAAAAGTTAGATTTCTCGTCCTCGTAGGTCACAAAAACAGAGTGACCCTTCGATAAACTCAGGGCTAAAAGTGAAATCCCGAACTATCGGGACAAAAGCGAGAGCGGTTCACCCCACTTTGTTTCTCTTCGCTCCCTGCCCTGAGGTCCTCGAAGGGCCACACTCAAACTCACACTTTTCTTGCAAATATTGAAGGATTCTTCCCAATCCAAAACCCTCTCCAAATCCCTGTAAAAGTTAGATTTTTCCACTTCGGACATCACAAAAATCACCCCGTTCAATTTTGAAGCAGTTTTTTTCTTCAATGGCACAATAGAAATATACTTCGCTTAACTACTCAAACATTCACTAGATTGGTGAAGAGTTTGGATATTTTTAAGAAAATTCAATCATGAAGTAACTTTTTGAAGAGTTTGGACAATTAACGATCAAGAGAAATCAGAAAGAACTGAAATGTCGGAAGAGAGAAAGGCACTATTCATGGATTTGTATGACCCGAATCACAGTCGATTCGAACGTTTTTGTAAAGCGAGGGTCTATGGTGAAATGGATTATAAGGATCTCATGCACGATACTGTTGTTATTGCTTTTCAGAAATTTGATCCTTCATATGAAAAAGCAAGTTTTTTGTCTTTTCTTTTTGGAATTGCAATCCGTGTTTTGGCCAATAATAAACGGCGAAAAGATAAAGATGTGATTCATCAAAATACGATGAAGCGAGATGATGAATTCTATGATCATACGAGTCAAAAGGAGGCGGTCGAACAATTATATGCTGCATTGAGTGAATTGCCTGAAATTCAAAAAGAGTCTATCATTCTTTTTGAAATTGTCGGATACGCCATAAAAGAAATAGCAGATCTGCACAAGGTCAGTGAGAATGTTGTCAAACAGCGCTTGTTTCGAGGAAGAAATCAATTGAAGTTCATTTTAACCCGACAACATGAAATCAGTAAAACAATTGGGCTATGACGGATGAACGAATTGATGTCTTGTTTGAGGCCTTGAAGAATGAACGGCCTTCTGTTCAATCAAACGAGGTCATTGAATGGCTGGATCATGCGCCTAAAGTTCAGTTTAGCCGCAATTGGAAGACGGGAATCAAACTTAAACTAATTCTCTTCGGGATTTTGTGTTTCATTGCAGCAATGTTTGTGATGCTGCCTATTGAGGCGGAATCGCATCAGCCACCTTCCCTCACGAATAACGCGAAGAAGCTTGTTGGAAATGGTGAAGACAGTTCGGTGAATGCGAGGCATACGTCTACAAGAAGAACTAGCGAAGAGCGGACGCAAACGGGTGTTCTCAAAATTCCAAGCGACACACTTTATTTTGAGCCTAGCCTTGTTCAGCATTCACTTGAAGCACCTACTACGGAAAATAAAACGGAGCTCGAGAATGATGACAATTATTGGACTATAACTTCCGTGGATCAATCAAATGAATCTGATCTCCGGGATCATCTCTTTATCCTGGATTCGTTAAAAACGTATGGCCGTTCAGCACGTTACACGATGGACGAACCGGATTGTTATTTGCAGATCTACAAAGATTATGCGGTCATTTCCTATCGTTTTCGAAATCGAACCTATTATAGCGCTGGAACAATTCACCGTGAGGAGACACAAGTAATCGATGGCAAGACCTACAAGGTTTTTGCTTTTCAAGCAGACAACAATGTGCTTAGTTCCAATTTCGGAAGCCGAGTGTTTTTTGGTTATCGTGAAATTGAAAACCGCACGAATGATGTTGAGATCTTGTTCTTTAATCAACCTTGGGGCCCCACTACCCTTCTCGTTGGTCACAGAGCCGCGCAAGAGGAGCGGCAAAAACTAATGGAAAGATCGAAATCTCAAGAGAGAAAAAAGAAGGAGTAGACAAGGCTTTCAGTGAACAACCAAATTATTGTATGCTGAAGCAAGGACTAAGGGAGTTACAAATCAAAGTGACCCTTCGATAAACTCAGGGCTGAAGGCGAGAGCGATTCATCCCCACTTTTTTTTTCTTCATTCTCCTTCTGCTACCTTCCCAGTCTCGCTCTTAAAGTCACATTTTATCTTGGGTTATCTCCAGTATAAAATCCACCCCCATTCTCAAGAAAAAATTCCGCGCGATTGTATTCGACTTATTTATTCAACCAAAGTAGGCTGCCGTCACCATAGCTTAAAAAACGGTAATTATTCTCAAGTGCGTAGTCATAGATTTTTTTCCAGTCTTTGCCAACAAACGCATGAATTAAGAGCAGCAACGTGGACCTTGGTTGGTGGAAGTTGGTTAAAATGGCATCAACGCTCCTGATGCGGTAGCCCGGTTTGATCATCAAACTCGTTTTCGTAAGGAATTGATCACAGCCTTCCTTTTCGAATTGCTGCAAGAGTGCGTTTAGCGCTTCTGAAAAACTGAAAGCTTGAGGCAAGGTATAGGCTGCCCATTGGGTCATATGTAAATCTTGCAGAGTGAGCTGGGAATCTTGAAGGAGTCTCACGCCCATCCAATAAATGCTTTCGAGTGTGCGCAATGAAGTAGTTCCAACGGCCACTCGCGTTTGTTCTGGCCGTTCAAGTAACGCATTCAACAATTCACGACGGACTTCAATAAATTCAGCGTGCATGTCATGTTCTTCAGCTGTTTTTGACTTAACGGGTTTAAACGTTCCTGCACCTACGTGCAAGGTTAGTGTGGCAGCCTGAATATTCTTCATGCGAAGGTGCTCAAACAATTCCTCCGTGAGGTGCAATCCTGCCGTTGGCGCGGCTACAGAGCCGTCTTCTTTTGCGTAAACGGTCTGGTAATTACTTTTGTCACTTTCCTCTGATTCCCGATTGAGGTAGGGTGGTAGTGGGGTTTTTCCAGCGAGGTGCAGGATCTCTGCAAAACAAAGGTTGGGATCAGTCCAGTTGAAGCGAATCTTGAAGCCGAAGTCCTGACGCTCAAGTTGAACTGCATAAAGCGTTTGTTGCTGGCCATTTGACTCAAACTGAAGTTCGATAGGTCCTGTCTTCCATTTTTTTACGCCACCAATCTGACAGATCCACTCTACGCTGCCTTTTTGTTGCATCGCCGTGCTCACGTCAGGATAGGTATCCCCATGTTCTAAGCAAAAAACTTCCACTTGACCACCGGTACTTTTTCGAAAGTGCAACCTCGCCTCAATCACCTTACTGTCGTTGATGATTAACAACGAATCCGCTGGTAAATGAACGGGAAGATGAAAATACCGGTCACTGAGTAGTTCACCTTTACCATACACCAATAATTTACTGTCATGTCGCGGCGTTACAGGATAGCGCGCAATGCACTTATCCGGAAGGACATAATCAAAGTCATCTATGTTTGTTGTACTCATCTTACAAAATTCGTCGTAAAATTAAAAAGAGAATGGGTAACAGCATTGTTATGGAACCAACAACTTTCCCGATTAAGTCGGATAATTACATGTTTACAAGAAAGTAATCCTATCCATTTAAATTCGCTAAAGCAGGCGAATAATAAGTATACACATATAAAAGCCGCCTCTCATTTGCGATTATTTTCAATTCAATATCTATTTATTTTCGGTTTAATTCTGGATTAGTAAACGATAAATAACAGGAAGCATAATGCATGCTTCTTTTGACGGTGTTTTTACTAAATGCTCCGGCCTACTTTGGTCAAACTGAAACGTTACGCTTCCAACACAAAAAAGCCCAACATTACGTTGGGCTTTCTTCTACATTTTAACTAAACAATTATGATAAAATCTATCTCAATTTGCTCTGCAAACTGCTCCAACCGCCACCATTGTGTACATTTTGGTAGCCTTTCGATTGTAATATGTTCTTTGCCGATGCACTGCGCATACCGCTCGCACAACAGGTAATCACGGGCTTGTCTTTCTTGATTTTCCCGATGCTTGCCTGCAAACTTTGGAGGGGAATATTCACCGAACCTTTGATGTGTCCTCCAGAAAATTCTCCGGGTGAACGTACATCAATGATCTGTGCGCCTTGTTTCATTAATTCGCTGAAATCTACTTTTGGTCCCATGCCAAATAGTTTTTTGAGTGTCTTGATCATCTTGTTATTGTGCTTTAGATTGGTAATAATTCACGTCGAGCCATGAGCCACCATTGTAGCATTCTATGCCTTGCTGACTTAAAAAGTATGTCGCCTGACCGCTTCTGCCTCCCGATGCACAGCAAAAAATAAGTGGCGATTTCATGGCTTTCAATTCTGATAAACGCGCTTGAATTTCTTGCAGTGGAATATTGATTGAACCAACTACATGTCCTCCAGAAAATTCTCCAGGTGTGCGCACGTCAACAATTGTTGCCTTGTTTTCTCTAATCAGGTCTTCTACATTCATTTTTCTTTTGGTTTAGGTGTTTTTTGAAATGCGTTGAACAATAAGCCACCCAATAAAGCACCGTATAAAGTACTATTCAATGGTTTTGATGTAATTGAACATGTGCCACTTGCACAGCCCACAAAATGATAGTACAGATATCCTCCAATGAGGCCAAAGAAAACGCCTGCCAAGGTCAATCTATTGTTTCGTATAAACTGCTTCATAACGACTTATTTTTTACAACTATTGAACCCGAAAAGGGCATAGAGTGGACAAAATCCTATGGTGCTTGTCAATAGAAAAATTCCTGCAACGACCAATCCAACAATGGCGATGGTCCCCGAAATCACATTTCCTAAATACAATCCTGCAACAAGCGCAGCCACTGCGATGCGGATAATCTTATCTGTTGTTCCCATGTTTGCTTTCATACTGCTGATTTTTGACGAAGGTAGGGACAGAAGGATGAAATGAACGTGACATAGGTTACAGAGGGGATAAAAGACCGCTGCGCTGAAAGACAATAGACAAAGGACAAGTGAAGTACTTCGGTGGCTGAGGTGCCCAGCAAACTCGAAGCCACCATGAAGGATAAAAGACCGCTGCGCTGAAAGACAATAGACAAAGGACAAGTGAAGTACTTCGGTGGCTGAGGTGCCCAGCAAACTCGAAGCCACCATGAAGGATAAAAGACCGCTGCGCTGAAAGACAATAGACAAAGGATAAGTGAAGTACTTCGGTGGCTGAGGTGCGCAGCAAACTCGAAGCCACCATGAAGGACAAAAGAGCCGTCAGCAGCTGCGCTGAAAGACAATAGACTTCTCAAAGTTACGAGTTGAGGGATTTTTGCTTCGAATTTCAAGTTGTTTCCAAAATGGTAGAGACGGGGGTAGCATTAATTCGTAATTCATTTTTAATTCTTAATTCGTAATTTTTAATTTTAACTCATGGAAACAAAAGAAGCCTTAATCCAAGAATCATTGGGCTACATTCTTGAAGAATCGTTGATCAAAGAAATCATCCATTCGAGTCAACTGAAATCGTTTGAAGGCGACCACACCATCATTCAAATTGGAGACGAAATGCGCTTCATGCCTATTGTTCTTTCGGGTTCTATAAAAGTGTTGCGGGAAAATGCAGCAGGAGATGACTTGCTCTTATACTACATTGAGGGAGGTGACACCTGTGCCATGACCTTGCAATGTTGTGTGAAGAATGCGACAAGTGAAATCAAAGCTGTAACCATGGAGCCTTCGGTTTTGCTCATGATTCCAATTGAAATGATGGAAACGTGGATGAATAAATACGCTTCGTGGCGCACATACATTCTCCAAAGTTATCATATGCGCCTAACGGAACTTATGGAAACGGTGGATGCCATTGCCTTCATGAAATTGGATGAAAGGCTCCTGAAATACCTTACTGATCAAGCAAAATTGCTAGGCAGTTTAGAAATCCACCATACACATCAACAAATCGCTGAAGATTTAAATTCCTCGCGCGTGGTCATTTCTCGCTTGTTGAAACAGATGGAAATAAAGGGGTTGATAACCCTACAGCGAAATAAGATTGTGCTCGATTCGATTTGATTGTCTTCGGTCCACTATTCCTTTATCACATCTTCACACTCAACCTCAGCATAAAGTTGGTTCCTGCTTGCGGGAAATAAAAATTCTCATTGATGCGTGTTCCTCCGGCGATATATCCCCAGGTATACCCATTGTTGCTGTACCTTAAATTGAAGATGTTGTTGACTTGAACTCCCAACTTGATTTCACGAAGGCCCCATTTCGCAATCGTATAAGTCATCATGGCGTTGGTCGTCGTATAGGCAGCCATCTTGCGGTCGTCTGACGAAGTGTTGTCGAGGTATTGTTTGCCAACATGTTTTAGGGTGAGTGTCATGTCTAAACCTTCGATGGGCTCGTAACTTAAGCCCGCTGCGGCAACAAGGTTCGGGGAAAAAGCAATGTCCGTGTTTTTGTGCGCAATGATGTCTTGAATCATGTTGCCGTTCGCATCGTAATTGTCGTAGTTGTCCACGTATTCATTGAAGGCGACGATTTTGTTTTGACTTAAGGTCAGGTTTCCAGTAACACTCCACTTTTTATGCAGCATGTATCCCCCGTCCAATTCGACGCCTAGGCGGTAACTTTTCGGAACATTTACGCGGGTGTAGGCACCAACATCGTTGATTTCTCCCGTCATAATCAACTGATTCTTGTAGTACATCACGTAACCATTGGCATTGACAAAGAGCTTTTTACTTTTAAACCGGTAGCCGAATTCTACATTGTTTAATTCTTCAGATTTTGGCCGTGAACTCTCGGAACTTTGGGTAAAATCGTCACGCATTGGCTCGCGGTGCGCCATAGCAAATGAGGTGTAAAATGTTGAGCGATCAAAGACCTCAAGACTTACACCAACCTTTGGATTGAAGAAAAAGTAATTCACATTGACCTTCATTGGCACCAGATTGGAAAAATACTGATCGACGCCGTTGTATGTGTAATTCACCCCACGCATTTGAAGGTCAGCAAACAAATTAAATTTCATGTCTCCATAGAACTTGTTGAATTTCACAATCTGATAATACGCACGCGTATAGGCACTGAATTCAGATTTTACTGCATGATTGTCGTAATAGCGCTGTCCAATTTCACTCTGCGATGCTTGTCGCGCCCAAATGACTTCGCCAAAATGTCCACCCTGGTATTGGTTGATAGAACCCCCAAAGGTCATTTTTAACTTATAGCTCTTTGAATAGTTCAGCGTGAATACGGTCCCGTAAAAATGGTTGTCCAACCAACGTCGTCGAATGAGGTCGGTGGCAGAAATGGTGTCTGCACCTATAACGATCGGATTAAATCCGTAAAGGGAAAAATCCTGGTTTCTCTTGTATTGTTCATAGTAGCCCTGACCTCGCGTATAATGTCCTGAAACTGTCAGTTGGGCATACCTGCCCAACATGCGTCTAAAGTGCAATTGATAATGGTCCTGCTTGTAGTTGTCCTCCTCGTTCTTGTAGGTGTAGTAGTTGTATTTGCGCGGGTCGGAAGCAAAGAGATTGATGGAATCTTGGGCGGTCTCGTATATTCCTCCGGGATAATGATTGTTCTGATAATGTGTCAATAAGGCACTCGGATTGCCCGACAATTTTGCTTCTGGAATTCCCCACCACGATTGATAGGTCACTTCCTTGCCGCTAAACACATTTGCCGTAAAGTAACTTTTTCCCAAGGCCAATGTTCCGGATAAATAATACGACCTCAAATTCGCCGCTGCCCGATCGATATACCCGTCGGATGAAATGTTTGACAAGCGCGCTGTCATTGAAAATAGATTGTTTATGATCCCAGTTCCTGCCTTGATGGTATTGCGCATGGTCATAAAGGAGCCGATGGAGTTGTCCACTTCTGCGAACGCCTTTTTGTTGTTGTTTTCGGTCTCAATGTTTAAACTTGCACCAAAGGCGGCAGCACCATTGGTCGACGTTCCTACCCCGCGTTGGATTTGAATGTTGTCTGTGGATGAAGCAAAGTCGGGCATATTCACCCAATACACGGCATGCGATTCTGGGTCGTTGATGGGAATGCCATTGATGGTCACATTGGTGCGCGTGGGGTCAACTCCTCGTATACGAATGCCTGTATAACCCACACCTGTACCAGCATCGGACGTCACCACCGCGGAGGGCGTAGATTCCAATAAATACGGAAGATCTTGGCCATAATTCAATTTGGAAAGTGTTTTCGTGGGCACATTGGTAAAGGTAGTCGGAGTAATGCCTATAGCCCGTTTCTCCACAATCAACACATCTTTAAATTCTTGAACTTTAAGCAAAGTAATGGACAGTTTTACCACTTCAGCTTCTGGCACCGATACCACTACCTCCTGTCTTTCGTAACCGATACCAGAAACCGTGAGTGTACATGCCTTCATCGTGGGAACGCGCATGCCAAACGTCCCAATTTCGTTTGTTACCGCACCTGTGTAGGAATCCTTGATCATGACATTGGCCGATGGCAAGGGATTCCCCGAGAAGTCGTAAACAACACCTGTGACATTGTTTTGTCCAAAGGCAAATGCCATTCCGAACAGGCAGAAAAGTGTGTTGAGGAGAATAAATCTTGTTTTCATTTTTTTTAAAAATAAAACAAGAACAAGGGGCGAATTCCTGATGGTAAACCGTAAAACGTGTCACACGGAACATCCGTGGCTGTCATCTTCCCTCCGCAGGCATTATCCTGAACAGGTTCAATGGGTATGATCTCAGCCCGAAAAGTAGGGCACCCCTTAGAGACGGTGTAAAATTACAGATAGATTTGGATTACGATGCGCCTTTGCATTATAAATTTTTCCCGACCAGCACTGAGAAAATATCATCACATGTCATAAGTCGCTGATCAATTGAACCTTTGAGGACAGTAAACGGGAAATTTAAGGCCCGGAGTTTATCGCGATACAGGTCAAACAATTCCAAACGCTTTTCTGGGTGTTCCCGCAAAGGATCTGGTTCCCATGGGAGATCTGGGTAACACAAAAAATAATGGTCAAAATTCTGAGTCTTCAAGGCCTCTTCTATAAAAGCGTCGGTCCGACCAAAACGCACTTCAGACCACACCTTGAGTACCAACATTTCTGTATCGGCAATAAGAATTCCATTTGGCTCCTTCCACAGCGCCCACTGACCTTGAGCGATCGTCAACAAATCAGATTCGTCGTATTGACCATTGCGCTGTTCTAAATAAGTACGCGCAAATTCTTCCACATAACTTCCATCCACATGCGCCGCAAATCGTTTCGCAATGGTCGTTTTCCCGCACGACTCAGGGCCGGTGAATGCTATTCGTTTCATTGGTGAGTGAGACGCAATTTTTCTAATATATACCAGCCCGATTCGGTTTGAATGATTTCCACGGTCATTTTTTCTTGGTGCTTACCACAAACAATTTCTATGTCTAAATCCCCTATTTCGAAGGGCAATCCGTTCACCACAGAAGTATTTCGATTCACGGTACCCATCACAATGCCTTTCTTGCATTTTTTAGAGGAGAAGACTGAACGAATATCGTTAAATCCAGTTTCTATCGTTGACAATGTCAGCTCCATATCCGTCTGAATCTTTTCAACCAAGGACTTTTTCATCTTTTCCCGACGATTCGCATCCATTTCAAAGTGATCTAATGTTGCGGCTACATCATCTGTGTCAACCATCAATTGTCGGATTGCTCCAAAATCATTGGATTCAATCGCTGAAAAAATCCGCCCTGCCAATTCCTCTGGGGTAGACGATCCCGATGATACAAGCATCAGAAGTGAAAATAAAGCGCCTCCTAAAATTCCCATGTAATTCTACATTTTTAAATCTCAACTCCAATTGCCGTAGGCATCAAATTCCTGAAAGGAACAAATTCACGAAGTGATCAAATTTTCAATTCATTTTTCATCCTTGGCTTCGAGACTGCTAGCGCACCTCAGCCAACAAAAAATTTAAAACCCTTAATCTTTCATTCTTACAAATTCCTGAAAGGAACAAATTCACGAAGTGATCAAATTTTCAATTCATTTTTCATCCTTCATTTTTAATTCTTAATTCTGTTTCTCCACTTCACCAACCCAACAACCGAAAACACCATGTAAATCAAAAACAGTAAGGCAGAAACATAGAGCCCCTGAGAGCCATACAAATAGAGCGAAAATGCATCAATGACCAACCAATAATACCAATTTTCCACCACTTTCTTTACCGATAAAAATGTCGCTGTCAGACTAAAAACCGTAATTCCTGCATCCATGTACGGATTCACTTGTGCGGTGCGCAGGTCGAAAAATAGACCCACAACGAACGAAAGCACCACGCCAATCAGCAGGAAAACGATGTGATTTTTAAGGCGCCAATGAATGGGGATCCACTCCTCAGAACTGCGCTTCGACCATGTAATCCACCCATAAACACCCATTCCCGCGTAAAACAGTTGCAAAATGGATTCAAGAAAAAGTTCAGTGGTAAAACAAACATAAACATAGGCCAGTGAGCTGATCAACGCACATGCCCATGCAACAGTGCGTTCCCAAGCCATGAAAATCACATAGAGCACCCCAAATGAAAAAGCGACCCATTCCATGATACTGGTGGAGACAAAGATGCTGAGGATGCGATGAAGGAAATCTGACACACTACGAAGTTCTAAAAAACTGATGAGACAAGCGAATAAATTTCCAAATCATTGAGAAGGTAACTTTTTTTTAAGTGGTCCGTTTCAAAATCACAACGAACAAACGAAATCAGAAAAGAATGAAACTCATACTCACCACTGCAGTCCTTTTTCTAACGCTATCATTAAATGCCAACGAGCTGAATCAACGCGTTTCAAAAGGTGAACAAACTGAAGTCACTACTCGAGTAGACAAAAAGAAACGCAAGAACAAAAAGCGCAAGAAGGCGTGTAAGAATTGGGCAAGTCAGTGCTACGCCGGATAAAGTGCATCCACTATCCATGAAGCGGGAGAAGAAATTCTTCCGCTTTTTTTGTGACATTTCAATCGTCAGTCAGAACTTGACATGTATCTTTAGGAAAAACTTCGATCCATGGCCAAAGTGCGTTCTGCTTATTTCTGTCAAAACTGCGGATATGAAACCCCAAAATGGTTGGGTAAATGTCCATCGTGTGGCGAATGGAACACCTTTGTGGAGGAAGTGATTGAGAAGAACATTCCTTCGGTGGTGGCTTTTTCCACCTCATCGCGCAATGCAAAACCACAAACCTTACAATCCATTGAAAAACAAGAACACGAGCGGATTTTCTTGAAAGACGCCGAATTGAACCGTGTGCTTGGAGGTGGATTGGTCCCTGGATCATTGATCCTTTTTGGGGGAGAACCTGGTATTGGAAAATCGACACTTTTGCTACAATTGGCAGTTGCGGAAACGGCACTTCGTGTACTTTACGTTTCAGGCGAAGAAAGTGAACAGCAAATCAAGATGCGCGCAGAACGCGTGGGTACACTGAATCAACATTGCTACATTCTCACGGAAACAAATATTCAAAACATTTTCAAGCAGGCCGAGGAAACAAATCCAGAATTGGTGGTGATTGACTCCATTCAAACACTCTATTCCACACAAATTGAAAGTTCACCCGGCAGTATTTCACAGGTGCGCGAATGTACCGCTCAACTCTTGCGTTACGCCAAACAAACGGGAGTTCCCGTTTTCTTGATTGGACACATTACCAAGGAAGGATCTTTAGCAGGACCTAAAGTACTTGAACACATGGTGGATGCAGTGCTCCAATTTGAAGGCGATCGAAATCACGTATATCGCTTGTTGCGCTCGATGAAAAATCGATTCGGAAGCACGAACGAATTGGGGATCTATGAAATGATTGGCAGCGGATTGAGACAAGTGGAAAATCCATCTGAAATTCTGATTACCAACACCGACAATTCACTCAGCGGAATTTCCATTGCGGCAACCCTTGAGGGCATTCGTCCCATGCTGATTGAAGTGCAAGCTTTGGTAAGCTCGGCCGCGTATGGCACCCCTCAGCGTTCTTCCACCGGATTTGACAGCAAACGCTTGAACATGCTCCTTGCGGTAATGGAAAAACGTTGCGGGTTTAAACTCGGTGCAAAAGATGTATTTCTGAACATCGCGGGTGGAATCAAAGTCGATGACCCAGCGATTGATTTGGCAGTGGTTGCTGCTGTGCTTTCATCAAACATAGATTTACCCATTGACAACAAAACAGCACTCTCTGCCGAGGTTGGACTTTCGGGAGAAGTGCGTCCGGTGAATCGCATTGATCAGCGGATTTCTGAAGCCGAAAAACTTGGATTCGAACGCATCATTATCTCAAAATATTGCAAAGGAATCGAGCAGAAAAATTACAAGATTAAACTTGTTTCCTGTGGTAAGTTGGATGAAGTTGTAAAGGAACTTTTTACCTAGTATGGTCGATTAACTTACCAAATAAAACGCAATACCAACCAACACCATTGTTGCATCCAACCCAGCATAAAAGGCTTCCTTTCTGTATTCATTTGTCGCTAAAATAAACACAGCCGTAATCACGTAACTTGGGATCAAAAGGAACATTAACCAAGAATTTTGATTGATCTTTGCGATTATAAGGGCAGATGCCACCAAAAGAATCACTGCCAAGCAACGGGATTTTCCCACGCCTAGCACCATAGGTATAGTATCGTGCGATGTTGCGTCCAGGGACAAATCTCGAACATCGAAAGGAATGGTAAGGGCTAAGAAGTAACAAAAGAAGGCAAGTGCATACGCTATAAAATCTAGTGTGAAATGCATCGATTTTAGTTGAGGAAATACAACGATAATTCCGGTCCAAACCAGTGCAACAAGCGGAGCTTTGAGCAGGGAAATTTCACGCAAGCGAAATGAGAAAATGGGGACAACATACCATGTCGAAAAGAGGGCTCCAATGCCAAGCAAAATGTATTGACTAAAAGTCAGATTCAACATCCTTAAGCACACAAACATCATCATAAACGATATGAAGAATGTCGTTTTTACAAGTGCTTTATTTTTCGCGTACCAGTCATTCATTTCTGCTTGACTGAGCTTTCGTTCGCACTTGTAGATGCGGTGTGCGGTGTAAACGCTACATACAGAAAAGGTGATCAAACCAGAAAAAATGAGCGCATCATCTAGGCCTAAAAAGCTACACCAACCCAAGGCCAATACCCCTGCTCCCATTGCCACGAAGAAATTGATGCGGGTTAGCTGCAGGATGAACGTCCTCATTTCGCAGGGGAAGTGAGCGCAGCAACAACCTGTTCAACAGAAATATCCTGCACGCAGAGGCACTTTTTCCCCTTCTTGCACTGAGGACAATTCTCGTCGTACACTAAGACGTCGATATGTTTTCCAATAGGCTGCCATCTTCCTGGATGAATGGGTTTTCGCGGGGAGTACAATCCGACAGCATGCGTTCCACACACCCCAGCAATATGCAAAGGACCTGTAGAACATGCCACCAAGGCACTTGCCTTTGATATGAGCACGATGTACTCCGACAATAATAATTTACCCGTGAGGTCCACGATACGCTCGTGTGAGGGAATTAATCCACGAAACTGGTCGCCTTCATTTTGCGTTCCAGTAAACAGTACCCTTGTGCCTTCATTTGCCAAGAGTGTAGCCAATTCCATATAGCGTTCCAAGGGCCACTCTACAGCGCTTCCTTGTGACTTTGGATGGAGAATAACAGTCTTCGTAGTATCGCTTATTCGTGCATTTACTTCATGGGGTAAATCAACGGGGATTGGTTGAAACAAACTTCCATATTCCTTTACCAATTTCAGCGATGGAATATCGTTCAAACCAAATGGGCGAAGCAACTCAAAGTTCAATTGTGCTTCATGCAAATTCGAGTGTTTTCGCGTAAAATTGACCCGATGATTGCAGGTCAACAAGTGAAATCCACGGTGAGATGTCCCGATGCGCATGGGAATTTTTGCTTTTTTGGCCAATGAAGCAATTTCCTTCACCGGAAAAACATGTACGATTGCATCCGCTTTCAATTCGGCTAAACGTGCAACTTTGGCAGCACTGGGTAAGGATTCAATCTCTTGCCAATCCACAAATTCATCCACGGCAGGATAGCAATCTACAACAGGTTTTGTATAGGCTTTACCAAGGAAAATGAGTGTACACGAAGGAAACTGGGATTTCAACCATGCACACATTGGTAAAGTCAAGATCACATCTCCAATACTGTCTGTGCGTGAAATGATAATTCGTTGCATATCAAGCGGCATTTTCACGGTTCAATCTCCTTAATTCTTTATATTTCAACACATTTGAAGCTGCAGATATCGTTGCAATCTTCCACCCCATAGCTCCATCCAAGATCCCCAGTTTAATGACATACATCGCGAAAAATCGTCCTGCAGCACTCAAATAGGGTTTCAACACTCCTGCATTCTTGCCTTGTTCGAACAGTTTTTTTGCGGTAAGCATGGAATACTTGTCTGCCCGCTGACGATGTTCCACAACGTTGTAGTAAGAATAATGTTCTAAATGCCCTCCCAATTGTTCGACGTCCAACGTTTGCTCAAAGGCCAATTCTTCGTGCACAAATTCACCTACCCACCTCGACCCTATACGGGGAAAGAGGCGAACTTTAACATCCGGATACCACCCTGAATGACGGATCCACTTCCCACAATAATTGGTTCGTCTATTTAAACTAAACACTTTGTTCTCGTCTGATTTTTTGATCCGAATGATTTCTTTTTGAAGCAATTCATCCAGCGCCTCATCGGCATCAATCGAAAGAATATAATCGCAAGATGCTTGTGCATTGATCTCATTTTTTGAAGCAGAATACCCCGCCCAATCTCTCACACTTACTTTCGCGCCAAAGGATGTGGCAATCTCTACTGTACGATCACTTGAATGTGCATCAAGCACCAAAATTTCATCCACCACGGGCAACAACGATTGAATGCACCGTGCGATGTTCCGTTCTTCATTGAGCGTTATAATGGTGGCGCTAATTGTCATTTGTCCAATTCCACGCTTTTCAAGATGGCCTGAATCTCGCGCAAAGGGTGCGTCCAGCTTGTGGTTGACGGCGCATCGACATATCCACTTACGCAAATTATCTTTTTACGGGTTGGATGAACAAAGTGGAAAGACCAAAAAGCTCCCCCTGTAGCGTGAATGGGGCGACCCGTGAAGACAAACATTCCACGCATTTCATACCCTTTCAAGGTTCCTTTTTGATTGCGCATGGTATTGCCTTCAGGATAGACCATTTTCGCATATTGCGTCCCCATATACAAGCCTTCCGTCTCGTGTGGAACATTGTATTTCAACATTGTATCCCTTGCCATCAATAAATTCTCCAAGAAAAATTGATTCGAGTCCTTGAAATCATATTGGTAAATCATTAATCCTGAGTAAACGGTTCCTTCATCTTGAGTTCCTGTCCCTACAAATTCAATTGGGCGCGATGCACTTGGAAACTCGATGCGGTAAAAGTTCGCGCGTTTGGTCACAATTTTTGCGCCATCTGGCAGGGCCAACTTCAGCCCAAACTTCTTTTTAATTTCTTTGTCCACATTGACATTTACCTCACTGCTAAAGTTTCGAAGAATGCGTCTCCATTCCATCTGATCGAATTCCTCATGAACTGCATCCAATCCTTCCGCACAAACCGCCAATACTTGGTTGTAATCTTTCCCAATGATATCGATGACAATTTGCCCGTGCGCCCAGACATTCATTCGTTTTTCAATGCGCGCCTTTTCTCCATTGAACTCAGGATCAATAGTAATAAAAAGGGTATTTCTGAAGCGTTTCACACCTTGATCGAAAAGCTCTGGGGTTTTATGAACCAACTCAAATGTGGCGACATCTGGAAAATAAGGCATAATCCATCGGGTTAAGCCCGTATCCAAGTAATTTTTAATTTGTGAATCCCAAATTCCTTTGTCGCACACGACGAGGATTTCTCCAATATTACCTGTAACAGTAAGTCCTTGCGAGGAAAAGCGCTTAGTACTTAGCTCACAGCCAAGGGTTAAAAGCAGGGAAAACGATGCGAAGAGCAGTATCAGTCGTGTTTTCATGGTCTCTATTTTTTGCGGCGCAACTGCAATTATCGGGCAAATTTATTTCACTCGAAGACGCTGACCGACCGTCAGTTTATTGATGTTCACACCAGGATTGAGTTTTGACAACTGTGTTTGCGTCAATCCGTTGCGTTGAGCGATTTTAGAAAAGGTATCTCCAGACCGCACATTGTAATATTTTTTTACCGGAGCCGGAGGTGTTTGCTGTTGGGTTTGGGTTTGTGATGTGCCACCAGCACCTGTGAGCAATTGAAGGCGCTGTCCGACATAAATGTTCGTGGTCTTCAAGGCATTCCACTCCATAATTTTTTCAATGGTCACGCCATATTTCGTCGCAATGGAATTCATTGTTTCGCCTGCACTCACTTTGTGGTAGATGTAATTGGCTATTGGGGTTGGTGGTGTTGTACCTCCAGCCAATGTGTCGGAGGAATCTGCCGGAGTTGGATTCACAACGATTGGCTGAACCAGCACAACCGGAGCATGCAAGGCTTTTTCCAAGGCATATAAACTATCTTCCATGCTTACCAAGAGCCCGATTTTTTCGAGTGGGCCCGTAATGCACTGGTTTGGTTGTGTATGAGGAATATAGCTTGTCTTGTAAACGGGATTAAGCGCCTTAATGTCTTCTTGGTCCCACTTCACCAATTGAGCAATGGTCGCCATGTGTACCCCTTGAGAAAGGCACATGGTGTCCAGTTGTGCGTTATGCACTTTGGCTACCACTGGAATGATGTTGTGTTCGGTATGGTAGTTCAATAAATAGGCTGCGGCAATAAAATTCGGCACATACCCTTGTGTTTCACTTGGTAGGAATGGCCGTACATCCCAATAGGTTGTTTTGTTGCCGCTTCGGCGTATAGCTTTGTTCACGTTTCCGGGACCTGCATTGTAGGCAGCAAGCACCAAGTTCCAGTCCCCATATATGCCGTACAATTGACGGAAATAGCGACAGGCAGCATCCGTTGACGCCACAGGATCCATGCGCTCATCGATGTATGAATTTTCTTTCAACCCGAAATACAACCCCGTTTTGTACATGAATTGCCATAGTCCAAGGGCTCCAGCACGTGACTTCACCTGCGGACGCAAGCCACTTTCAATGACTGCGAGGTATTTGAGTTCAATAGGCAACCCGTATTCGGCCAATTTTTCTTCAAAAAGGTCAAAGTAAAGGGCAGATCTTCCCAAGACTACTTTGGCAAATCCGCGTCTATTTGCCGCAAAAAAGCGAATTGTTGAAAGTGTGATGGGATTGCAATCCAAATGAAACGGACTCATCTCATTCATTTTCTCTAAGCGTTCACAATACACCTCATCGGAAAAGGTAGGTACTGTTCCTGGCTCATAATTGAGCACGCGCATGATGGAGTCGTAATTTATTTGTCCGACATATTCTGCATAAAACAGGCGTAAACTTTGTTCAACGGTATTGATAAAGGCATCCGTATTTAACGAATCGGATGGGCGCACCAAGTGGGCAGGTCGCTGAGCATTGGTGTTGAACACCGCACAAAGCACAATCACGAATCCCAAAAGCTGATTTCTCATCCGGCAAATTGTGTTAGGTACAATGAAAAATCCAGCAATTCTTTTTCTGCAAAATGGGTCGCCATCAATTGCACACCAATGGGCATTCCGTCGCTGTGCGTTCCAAATGGAATGGATATCGCAGGGTTCCCCGTAAGGTTAGCATGGACTGTAAAAATATCTTGAAGGTACATTTGTATCGGGTCTTTTACTGCATTCAAATCAAATGCTGTCGCCGGTGTTGTTGGCATCAAGACCAAATCATAAGATTGAAAAATCTCATTTGTTTTGTCGCGCAATACACGACGAACCTTTTGTCCTTTCGTGTAATAGGCATCATAATATCCATGAGACAACACGAATGTTCCCGTCATGATGCGTCGTTTCACTTCAGGACCAAATCCTTCTGTTCTTGATTTCTTATAGGTTGCTTCTACACCTTGAGCCACAGCACTTCGGTGACCAAAATGCACACCATCAAAACGCGATAAATTGGACGATGCTTCAGCGGTTGTCAGGACATAATACGTTGGTACCATGTATTCCAAGTAGGGAAACGAAACCTCATCAACTTCATGGCCTTCGGCTTTCAGCTTTTCGATTAAGTCACGCACTTTGGCCTCAATCTCTGTGTCCATTCCATCCATTTCCAGGGTTTCCTTGATGACGGCGATTCGTTTTTTTCCTGGAACTGAAAATTGAGAATATTGCTCAATTGGGCGCGAAGAAACCGTTGAATCATACTCATCCTTCCCGGACATGATTTCAAGGAGCAGCGCGGCGTCCTCTACGTTTGTTGTAATTGGACCAATTTGATCAAATGATGAAGCGTATGCAATTAAGCCATGGCGACTGATTCGTCCGTAACTCGGTTTTAATCCTACTGTTCCGGTAAATGATGCGGGCTGACGAATCGAACCGCCTGTGTCGCTACCAAGTGCTGCTGTGCATAGACCAGCAGCCACAGCAGCGGCAGAACCGCCTGAGGAACCGCCTGGTACTTTCGCTGTATTTAATGGGTTTCTTACTGGTCCATAGGCCGAATTTTCATTCGAGCTTCCCATGGCAAATTCATCGCAATTGAGTCGGCCAATAAGTATGGCATCTTCATCGATGAGTCGTTGCACTGCTGTTCCTGTGAAGAGCGATTCAAAACCGTGAAGAATTTTAGATGAGGCGCTGACCTTATGGCCTTTGTAACAAAGATTATCTTTGAGTCCGATAATCATTCCAGCCAAACGACCTTGTGTACCGTCTGCAATTTTTTGATCCACCAACCGGGCTTGTTCGCGAGCTGATTCTTCAAACACTTCCAAGAAAGCATTCAATTCTGCACGGGCATGTATTCGGGAGATGCTTGTTTCGACAAGGTCAAAAACAGATGCACCCGAAGCAAGCGCAGACTTTACTTCAGCGAACGATTTGTACATAAGCGAGATTAGTTGTTCTTTTCTTCGATCTTTTTTTCCTCTTCGGCTTCAGGTTTAGAAGCATCTTTGAACTCCTTCACCCCTTTACCCAAGCCTTTCATGAGTTCAGGAATTTTTTTACCTCCAAAAAGTAATAGTGCTACTGCAAGGATTGCAATAACCTGCCACGGACCGAATACACCCAGTATCATCATAATAAATTTTTATCTGTCAAAGGTAGAGAAAAGCGCCCATTTCTGTTCGCCTCATCAGCCTAATTCTGTTAATTAATATAAATGAGTGCCTGAGAGCTTAGAGCTTTCTTGCAACTTCAACTTCTTCAAATGCTTCGATGATATCACCCATCTTAATGTCGTTGAACTTATCGATGTTCAATCCACACTCGTAGTTGTTTTTCACCTCTCTCACATCGTCTTTGAATCGTTTCAACGACCCAAGTGTTCCTGTATGAATCACGATGCCATCTCGGATGATGCGGATTTTCGATGAGCGTTTGATGATTCCATCAAGCACATAACATCCTGCAATTGTTCCTACACGTGTAATGTCGAATGTTTCGCGTACTTCTGCTGAACCGATGATTTTCTCCTCGATGTCTGGCGAAAGCATTCCTTCCATTGCCGACTTGATCTCTTCGATGGCCTTGTAAATGACAGAGTACAAACGGATATCGATTTGTTCATTGTCCGCCAATTTGCGTGCTGCCAAAGATGGGCGCACCTGGAAACCGATGATGATGGCATCCGATGCCGATGCCAAGTTAACATCTGCCTCAGAGATTGCACCAACACCTTTGTGTACAATGTTGATTTGAATTTCTTCCGTAGAAAGACGCAATAAGGAATCCGAAAGGGCCTCGATTGAACCATCCACGTCACCTTTCACGATGATGTTGAGCTCCTTAAAGTCACCAATTGCCAAACGACGACCGATTTCATCCAAGGTAATGTGTTTCGTCGTACGCAATCCTTGTTCACGGTACAACTGCTCACGTTTCGATGCGATAGATTTTGCTTCACGTTCATCATCCATGACGTGGAATTTATCCCCTGCACTTGGCGCGCCATTGATTCCGAGTACTGAAATTGGTTGTGATGGTCCTGCAACCTTTAAAATCTGTCCGTGCTCATCGTGCATCGCACGCACACGGCCATAGTTACGTCCTACGAGGATCACGTCACCAATTTTCATGGTTCCCGATTCCACCAACATGTTCGTCACATATCCTTTTCCTTTATCCAACGACGATTCAATGACTGTTCCAATCGCATTTTTATTTGGATTTGCGCGCAGGTTCAACATTTCTGCCTCAAGCAATACTTTGACGAGCAAGGCATCAATGTTGAGGTTTTGTTTCGCAGAAATTTCCTGACACTGGTATTTTCCTCCCCAATCTTCCACAAGGATGTTCATTTGTGAAAGTTGTTCACGGATGCGTTCAGGATTTGCTCCTGGCTTATCAATTTTATTGATGGCAAAAATCATAGGCACTCCTGCAGCTTGTGCGTGGGAGATCGCTTCTTTCGTTTGTGGCATCACATCGTCATCCGCTGCAACGATGATAATCGCCACATCGGTCACTTGAGCACCACGGGCACGCATTGCTGTAAAAGCCTCGTGACCTGGTGTATCAAGGAAAGTCAGTTTTTGGCCTTCTTTCAAGGTCACCGAGTATGCACCAATGTGCTGTGTGATTCCTCCGGCTTCTCCTTCTGTCACATTTGCGTTACGAATTTTATCGAGCAAGGATGTTTTACCGTGGTCAACGTGTCCCATCACCGTGATGATTGGAGGGCGCGCTTCCAATTGATCCTCGCTATCCTCTTGCACTGGAATCGATTCCTGGACTTCAGCACTTACAAAGTGTGTTTCGTAACCGAACTCATCCGCAACGATTTGAATCGTTTCCGCATCGAGTCGTTGATTGATCGACGCAAAGATGCCCAGAGACATGCATGCCGAAATGACTTGAGTCGGTTGAACGCTCATCATGGAGGCCAATTCCGATACCGTCACGAATTCTGTCAGCTTCAGGATTTTTTCATCCATTTCCGCTGCCATCTGTTCTTCTTGACGGCGTTGCGCTACGTTATCGCGTTTCGCGCGTCTATTTTTTGAGGCTTTAGACTTCCCTCCTTGTGTTGAAAGGCGGGCTAAGGTATCTTTAATTTCCTTTTGGATATCACGCTCCTTAATTTCAGGTTTGTCAAATTTCCCACCTGGCTTTTTAATTCCTGGCTTTTGTTGTGCCCCCCCTTGATTGGATGTGTTTGCTGTATTTCCAGCGCCTGGATTTGGGGTATCTACCTTTTTGATTCGCTTGCGTTTTTTACGCGCTTCAGCAGATTCATCGTGTGGTTTTGACGACGTTTTAGGTCTCTCCACAGGCAATTCAATTCGTCCAAGTACAGTTGGTCCAGTAAGCACCTTCCGTTCCACACGAATCGTTTCAATTTCCTTCGGTGCCGCTTTTTCTTCTGGCACTGGTGGGACTGGCTTAACCTCCACTTTTGGCGGGGCTACAGGTTCCTTTTTCGGTTCGTATTTTGGCTTATTGAATTGATTCAAATCGATTTTTCTAATCACTTTGATTTCAGATTCAACATGAACCTTCACCGTTTCAGGTGCAATCACCACAGGCTTTTCAGGCGCCACTTCCGGTGTTGGCTCAGGCTTCGGCGCTTCAACGACCACAGGGGGCTCTGGAGCAATCTCTACCTTTGGCACTTCCACTGGAACTGGTGCAGCAGCTGGCTCTTCTGCATCCTTTGCAGGTACAGTTTCCTCAGCTCGCGAATCCCGAATTGAAATTGTCTCGCGCTTTTCTCTGCGAAGACCTGAACCTTTGGATTGTTCTTTCAGCGTTTGATCATCCGCAAATTCTTTCTGCAGAATATCATAATGCTCCGACTCCAATTTGGTGTTCGGGTTATTTTCAATCTTTACGCCTTTAGATTCGAGGAATTCAACGAGCGTGGCGACCCCAACATTGAGTTCGCCTGCTGCTTTTCCTAATCTTATTGGTTTTCCTGCCATAGTATTGTATGCGTAATCTATTCGTTAAATTTGGGGAATTTATTCAAATTCAGCCCGTAAAATTCTGAATACTTCTTGAATTGTTTCCTCTTCAAGATCGGTGCGCTGCACCAAGTCGACGATACCGATTTCCAATACAGATTTTGCTGTATCGCAACCAATCGCCTTCAATTCATCGATAATCCAGCTATCGATTTCATCGCCAAATTCTTCTAAGTCTACATCCTCAACATCTACCTCACCATCTCGGTACACATCGAGTTCATACCCCGACAATCTACCTGCAAGCTTGATGTTATTTCCACCTTTTCCAATTGCCAAAGACACCTGATCTGGTTTCAAGAACACTTTAGCGCGCTTGTCTTCTTCATTGATTTCAATCGATGTAATCTTCGCTGGAGAAAGTGAACGTTGGATCAACAACTGTGCATTGTTTGTAAAGTTGATGACATCAATGTTTTCATTTCTCAATTCACGAACGATTCCGTGAATACGCGAGCCCTTCATCCCAACGCAAGCTCCTACTGGATCAACGCGGTCATCGTATGATTCTACGGCTACTTTTGCGCGTTCTCCTGGCTCACGAACAATTCGCTTAATGGTAATCAAGCCATCAAACACCTCCGGAACCTCTAACTCAAACAGACGCTCCAAGAATTCTGGTGCTGTTCGAGAAAGAATAATGACTGGTGAACTGTTGCGCATGTCCACTTTCGCAACCACTGCACGCACTGACTCCCCCTTCTTGAAGTAATCAGATGGAATTTGTTCTGATTTTGGAAGAATGAGCTCATTGCCCTCGTCATCCAATACCATGATTTCCTTCTTCCATACTTGATATACCTCACCCGTGATGATTTCACCCACACGTTCCTTGTATTTCTTGTACAAATGGTCTTTCTCCAATTCCATGATTCGTGAAATCAAGTTTTGACGTAAAGAGAGAATGTTTCGACGACCGAAGTCACCGAATTTAAATTCTTCCGTTACTTCCTCACCGATTTCAAAATCTGGTTCGATCTTGATGGCATCCGAATAGGCAATCTCCGTGTTCGGATCTTCAACCTCACCGTCATCAACGATTTCTTTGTTTAAGAATATCTGTACATCTCCTTTATCGATGTTCACGATAACGTCAATGTGCTCGTCCGTATTGAATTTCTTTTTTAACATCGCGCGGAATACGTCTTCCAACACGTGCTGCATCGTTTGTTTATCGATGCTTTTCAATTCTTTGAATTCCGAGAACGATTCAACTAATTCAAGGCTGTTCATGTTCGCTGTTTATTTAAATGTAATGATAATTTTTGCTTCTTTTATTTCACTAAATAAGTGGTTTGATCGGTCCACCACCAATTCTTTTTTCTTTTTACCTTCAATTTTTTCTGTTCGCTCCTGTTCAATTACGATTCCTTTATCGGAACATTCAACAAGCTTTCCAACCATCTTGGTTCCGTTGACCAACACAAGTTTTAAGTCCCGTCCAACATTTTTCTCGTACTGTGCAATCACGCGCAATGGCTTATCAAGTCCAGCTGATGACACATGCAACTCGAAATCTTGCTCTTCACGATCAAGGTTGTGCTCAATGTTACGAGAAACTGACATGCAATCCTCAACACTCACATTTCCCATCGTCTTATCGATTTCCATATGAATGACATTGGAAGGTGACACCGTAAGTTCTACGATGTACAGACCATTCCCCAAGTGCGCCATGCGCTCCTCAGCCAATTCTTGTATTTTTTTCTTTGCAATCATATTTGACAAAAAGAGGGGACTTTCGTCCCCTCGTTCTATAATGATGTCCTCAAATGTGGCACAAATATACAATGATATTTCTGAAATCCAACATTTCCAACGAATTTCATATGAAACACGCTTCTTTTTTCTGAAATTTGACAAAAAAGTGATGCTTGTAGAAATCGAGAATAAGATAGTTTCCACCCAACTTTTCGAGAAAAAATTTGTGTGTGACCTCAAGGCCTGCAAAGGCGCATGTTGCGTTCAAGGGGATGCTGGGGCGCCATTAACATTTGAAGAGGTAGACATTCTTGAAAATATTTACGACGATGTGAAACCATTCATGCGTCCCGAAGGCATCGCTGTTGTGGAAGAATCTGGCGTTTTCTATTTGGATCGAGACAATGACGCTGTCACTTCACTTGTGAATGATGCGGAATGTGTGTTTGTGAACTTTGATGAAAAGGGCATCGCCAAGTGTGCGATCGAACAGGCGCATGCCGATGGAAAGGTTTCTTTTTTAAAACCAATTTCTTGTCACCTCTACCCCATTCGGGTGAAAAAATTTGACGATACTGTTGCCTTAAATTACAACGAATGGTCAGTTTGTGAACCTGCTTGTGCTTGCGGTGATTCGCTCAATGTACCTGTCTACCGCTTTCTCAAGGGGCCTATTGTGCGCGCCTTCGGGGAATCATTTTTCAAGGAGTTGGAACTTGTTGATGAGGAATTGAAGAAGGAAAGGGAGCGGTAAATTAAATTTCCTATTGCCGTTCATCTTAACAGACAAATTCACGTGTACTTAGACGGATTGTTCGACCCCGATGGTGTCGTTGGTTTATAAGCAGGGCGAAATGTTACAAAGATTTGACCCCGATGGGGTCTACACTATTATCAGAGCGAGAAATGAGCGTGAGAGCGGTTCACTTCACTTTGATTTACTTCACCTCTTGCCATGAGGTATTCGAAGCTTCACACTCAATCTCGCACCCGATCTAACTCCTCCCGGTATGTTTTATATTGAAAAAGACAAAGCCCGAGTAAAAACCCGGGCTTATGAAAATAAATTTTTTGTAAAATTCGCCGCTTCTATTCAGCCCCGTGATGCATCTCGGGGCCTACTATTGCCGCTTCTACCCAGAACACATCTCACATGAATCTGGATTCTCCAGTGAGCATGCAATCGCTGCTTGTTGATCTTCTATTGATTGTGCAGTTGGGATTTCCTCCACCTTTTTATCAATTGTAAATTTGATGGCATCTGTCGCAGCCTTTGTGCGCAGGTAATACATTCCTGTTTTCAATCCTTTTTCCCAACCGTAGAAGTGCATAGATGTCAGCTTACCGAAGTTTGCGTTTTCCATGAAGATATTTAATGATTGAGACTGGCAAATGTATGCGCCACGATCTGCTGCTTGGTCAATGATTGCTTTTTGTGAAATCTCCCATGCCGTTTTGTACAAATCCTTCAAGCGTTGTGGAATCTCATTGATGTTTTGAATGGATCCGTTGGCTTGCATGATCATTTGACGCATGTCTTTGTTCCACAAACCTTCACGCACTAGGTCTTTCAATAAGTGTTTGTTCACAATGATGAACTCACCTGATAGCACGCGACGTGTATAGATGTTTGAGGTATATGGTTCAAAACATTCGTTGTTTCCAAGGATTTGAGCTGTTGACGCAGTTGGCATTGGGGCCAACAACAATGAGTTGCGTACACCATATTTTTGTACTTCATCTTTCAACACATCCCATTCCCAACGTGAGGTTGGTGTTACACCCCACATGTCAAATTGGAAAATCCCTTTAGACACTGGTGAACCTTTGAATGATTCGTATGGTCCATCTACCTTCGATAAATCTTTTGATGCCGTCATTGACGCATAGTAGATCGTTTCGAAAATCTCTCTGTTCAATGCGCGTGCCTCGTCCGACTCAAACGGATATCCCATCATGATGTATGCATCTGCCAAACCTTGCACGCCCAATCCGATCGGACGGTGGCGAAGGTTTGAGTTGCGTGCCTCTTCAATTGGATAGAAGTTCTCGTCAATGATTCTGTTCAAGTTCAACGTCGCTTGGTAAGTAACCTCAAACAATTTGTCGTGGTCAAATTTACCATCTTCAGTCACATATTTTGGAAGTGCCAATGAAGCCAAGTTACATACTGCCACCTCATCTGGAGCTGTATATTCAATGATTTCGGTACACAAGTTCGACGACTTGATTGTCCCAAGATTTTGCTGATTTGATTTCGCATTTGCGGCATCTTTATACAACATGTATGGTGTCCCTGTCTCAATTTGAGATTCAAGAATTTTAAACCATAAGTCTTGTGCTTTGATGGTCTTGCGCCCTTTTCCAGCGGCTTCATAGCTCAAGTACAATTTCTCAAACTCTGCGCTATGTGTATCTGACAATCCCGGACATTCGTGCGGACACATCAAGGTCCATTCTGCATTGTCTTTTACGCGTTG
>CALPWQ020000038.1 GCA_943327315.2 Chitinophaga pinensis | reverse complement strand
GAACCAGGAATTTACATTCCAGAAGAAGGTTTAGGGATCCGCATCGAAGACGACCTTGTGGTACAAGATGCCGGTGCGCCATTCAATTTAATGCGCCATATTCCAATTGAAGCAGATGAGATTGAAGCGCTGATGAATGCCTGATGCATTGCTTTGGTCACGGGTGCTAGGCACTGGCCGAACAGTGGTGTTTCTCCATGGATTTATGGAGAGCAGCACCATGTGGGACCATCTTTCGCTCAACAAGCTCAACTATAAAAAGGTTTTTATTGATTTGCCCGGTCATGGGAATTCTCCACTCTTAACGGGGGAGGGCGATCCCTCGATTGCGGAGATGGCAACTCATGTAATGGCAACGCTTGAGGCTTTGAAGATGTCTGATTTTGATGTCGTCGGACATTCAATGGGTGGCTATGTGGCCTTGGAATTGAAAAAACAAATGGCAGGCTGTCAACGTGTTGTCTTGTTGAACTCAAATTTTTGGGAAGATTCAGTAGAAAAAAAGCGCGATCGGATTCGCGTCGCTGATTTGGCGTTTAAAGCAAAAGATTTACTCATTCAGCAAGCAATCCCTGGTTTATTCTTCCGAAAGGAGCGGGACATTGAGCACATTCAATTCCTGATCAACGAAGCGAAAAATATGTTGCCCGAATCCATTGCTTATGCGGCCTTGGCCATGCGAAACCGTATGGATTGTTCATCATTACTTTCGACTTCGCCAAACGATTTTTTATTGATTCATGGCATGAACGATCCCTTAATCAGCTCGGAAGGTATTCGAGAAAGAACGTCGAAAGTTCCCTTTAAGGTTGTTATGCTTCCCGACGCAGGACACATGGCGCATGTTGAGCAAGGCGCTGATATTCCGGAAGTGTTGATGGCTTTTTTAAAAGATTAATCTGGTCGCGTATTATTTACTCCGCGTCAAAATGCTTCCATCCTTGCGCCCTAAGTGTGATGGCTGAACCATTTTTATCGATGTAATAGATACCGTCTTGTGCATTGGTGATGTGTCCAATCACGGTCATGTGCGGATTGCCTTTGATTTTATCGAAATCGTCTTGCTTGATGGTGAAAAGCAACTCATAATCCTCACCTCCATTTAAGGCGCAGGTGTTTGGGTCGAGGTTAAAATCAATCGCTGTCATCGCTGTTTTGGCATCCACTGGAATTTTCTCATCGTACACGTGACAGCCCACATTGCTCGCTTTGCACAGGTGCAGCACTTCAGAGGCTAAGCCATCAGAGATGTCAATCATGGATGTAGGAAGGACTTCCAATTCCGCAAGAAAACCAATGATGTCTTTGCGCGCCTCTGGCTTCAACTGCCGTTCGATAATATAGTCATGACCATCGAGCTCCGGCTGAACATTCGGATTGGCACGAAACACTTCTTTTTCACGTTCGAGCACCTGCAGACCCATGTATGCCGCGCCGAGGTCGCCGGTCACCACCAATAAGTCGTATTCTTTCGCGCCACTTCGGTAGGTTATTTTGTCCTTTTTGACGGTGCCAATGGCGGTTATGGAGATGCCCAATCCCGAATAGGACGAGGACGTGTCCCCACCAACGAGATCTACTTTGTAATGGTCGCAGGCCAAACGGATTCCTTCGTACAATTCTTCCAAGGCCTCTAAAGGGAATCGATTTGAAACGGAAATGGATACCGTAATTTGGGTAGGAGTGGCATTCATGGCGCAAATGTCGGAAACATTCACGGCTACACTTTTATAACCTAGATGCTTTAAAGGCATGTACATCAAGTTGAAATGAATGCCTTCGGTCAGTAAATCAGTGCTCACCACCAAGGCATCATCCCCGCCAATGTCGATGACAGCGGCGTCGTCACCAACGCCCAACAACGAACTGCCATGGTGCATCGTGAATGGTTTTGTCAAATGTTCAATTAAACCAAATTCTCCCAAGTCACTAATCTCTGTTCGTTTATCGCTCATCCTCTGTTTTTTGGCAAAAGTACGACAAAGGAATACATGGAGTTTGTGCGATGATGAACTATCTGCGCGAATGCCGAAAAATTGATGGATAGGATTGAATTTTGAAGGCAATGGCTGAATCACGTGATATATCCCATTTTTGGTAGGAAAAAATTCTTTATTGGTGAGTGAAGTAGCCCGAAACAACCGATTGAATTCCTTAACTTTAACCCTGAGTTTTCTCGCTTGCAAGTTTTTCATTGGGTACAAGCCATTGAAGCCAATTGAGCGAGAACCTTTGGGCCTATCCCACTGATTAAAAGCTGATAGAATGAATTTTGAACACGTATTCCAAAACATGTCATTGGGTGTCGTTTATTTCGACGCAAATGGCAGGGCAATATTCATGAACGCAGCTGCAGAGAAAATGATGGGTATTTCCTTCGCCCAATTGTCTGGAAGTGAAAAACGACCAGACCGCTGGCAAATTGTAGGAAAAAATGGGGAGGATTTTAATGTGGATAACAGTCCGATCACCAAAGTTCTTCAGTCAGGTATAGCTATAGAAAATCAAGAGCTTGGAATTTATTTGCCGGATAAAAATGCCTTTGTTTGGATGGATGTATGTGTGCATCCTGATTTTCATGCAGGTGAAAATCGACCATTTCAAGTTTTTGCGACCTTGGTGGATATCACCGATAAGAAACTCATTGAAGCTGAATTAAATCAATCCAATTATAAGCTCCAAGCGCGAGAGCAAATGCTTTTAGGCTTGGTGAATACCCAAACAAGTTATGTGATTCGTACCGACTTGGTCGGAAGAATAACGTATTGGAACAATAAATTCGCTGATGAATATGGCTGGGCCTATGGAGACAGTGGAATCAGTAAAGGGTATGCCTTGTCGTCAATCTGTACAAAGCATCATGAACGTGTGCACGATGTCGTTCAAAAATGCGTCGAACACATGGGTGAAGTGTTCCGAGTAGAATTGGACAAGCCTGGAAAAAATGGAGAAATTTATTCCACTCTTTGGGAGTTTATTTGTTTAATTGATGAAGCGGGATTGCCTAAGGAAATTCAATGTATGGGCATTGATGTTACCGAACAGCGACAGGCAGATGAGCGCATCAAAGAAAGTGAACGCAAATACCGTTCGTTGTTTTTTGATTCACCAGAAGCCTATTTGATTCTTCAACATGGAGTTTTTATTGAGTGCAATTCTTCTGCCGAAGAATTATTCGGAGGACACCGGCATGACATTATCGGGAAATCACCCGACATGATTTCGCCACCCTTTCAATCCGAAAATCAATCCTCACGAGATTTAGCGATGCACTACATCGGTCAATTAGATTCTCAAAAAGTTGTTGAAATTGAATGGGTACATGTGCGAAAAGATGGTTCAGAATTTCTGTCCCTTGTGCGCCTTTCGAACATGCAATACGATGGTAAAAAGGCCATATTTGTTGTGTTGCGTGACATCTCCTTGGAGAAGGAGTCTGCCGAACAGCTGCGAAAACTAGCGTATGTCATTAACCAAAGCCCTACGAGCATCTTCATCACCAATATGTCAGGTGAAATTGAATATGCCAACCCGGCAACATCCATCAATAAAGGATATGGGCAGGATGAAATCATTGGGATGAATCCCAAAACATGGAAGTCCGATGACGCAACAGAAAGTCTATACCAAACAATGTGGGGGAACATTCTGGCAGGCGAGAAATGGCAGGGTTATCTCAAAAACAAGCGAAAGGATGGCACAACGATGTGGGAATACGCAACCATCTTTCCCATTCAGAATAGTCAAGGTGAAACGACAAACTTTGCTTCCATTCAAGAAAATGTTTCGGAATGGAAGGACATAGAGGAGTCCTTGATTGTCAGCGAAAATCGATTGGCGAAAATCGCGGAGCATGGAAAATCAGTCATTTGGGAAATCAACTTGGATGGCCTATACACCTATATTAGCCCTCTTTGCGCATCTGTTTTTGGCTATTCGGTGGAAGAAACAGTAGGTAAAAAACACTATTTCGATTTGTTTCCTGATGACTTAAGGGAAGAGTATATCGCCTCAGCAACAGATTTACTGCAGCGTGATGAGAGTTTAATTGATTTTGAAAATCAAATCATTACAAAGTCTGGTGAGCAAATCTGGGTTTCTACAAATTGTACGGCGATCACAAACCATCATGGAGAAGTCATTGGTTACATCGGCGCAGACACCGAAATTACGGAGCGCAAAAAATACGAGCAAGAAATTGTTGATTTGAATGAAAGTCTTGAGAGGAAAGTAGAACTGCGTACCGAAGAGATGGTGAAGATGAACAAGGACCTTGTCGAGGAGATTTCATACAGAAGCCGTGTTGAGGAGGAGTTGAAATCGAAGTCGGAGGAGTTGGAAACGTTCTTCGCTGCTGCTCAAGATTTAATGTGCATTTCTGACCTCCAGGCAAATTTGGTAAAAGTGAATGCGGCATGGAGGAGTATTTTGGGGTACGAAATATATGAATTGGAAGGATTCAGTTTTATGGACTTCGTGCATCCCGACGATATCGCGAAGACCGTGGAATCCCTCGAGCAGTTGAATACAAAAAAATCGATATCGAGTCTTGTCATTCGTTTGATGGCAAAAAATGGGAATTTCCGTTTTTTCGAATGGAGTGCAGCACCTGTCGGCGGGTATGTTTTTGCCGCTAGCCGCGACATTACTGAACGCATAAAGCAAGAAAATGAATTGAGGAGCGCACAAGATTTGGCCAATCAAGCCAACAAATCAAAAAGTGAATTCCTGTCGCGCATCAGCCATGAATTGCGCACGCCTATGAATTCTATTCTCGGATTTGCGCAGCTTCTTGAAATGGGATCCTTGGATGATACACAAGAACGCAGCGTGGGACATATCCTTCAAAGTGGAAAACACCTCTTGAATTTGATCAATGAGGTTTTGGAGATTTCGCGCATTGAATCGGGACAAATGTCTCTTTCCATGGAACCTGTTTCGGTCAATAGTGTAATTCATGAAATCATTGACTCGCTCAATCCATTGGCGGCTTCACGGGGCATCACCATTCAATCAAATTTTCACATGGGTGAAGTTTCTTACATCATGGCTGATCGCCAGCGTTTGAAGCAAATTATAATGAATCTGTTGAGCAATGCCTTGAAATACAATCGTCCAGATGGAATGATTGATGTCGATGTGCTCCAGGGAAAGCAACAAATTGGAGGAAAACCAACAATACGCATTGCAGTGCGCGACCAGGGGTACGGAATTAGTCCAGACAATATGGAAAAAGTATTCCTTCCATTTGAGCGTATTGGTGCTGAAAATACTGAAACAGAAGGTACTGGACTTGGTCTTGCGGTTGTAACACAATTGACAGAATTGATGCAAGGTGAGCTAGGATTGGATAGTAAACTGGGTGTGGGAAGTACGTTTTGGGTTGAATTTGCTTCGGCAATGGAGCGCGTTTTGATTGATACAGGACAATCCAAGAAACAAAAAAGCTTGGAAATGAATCCGCATCACGGTACTATCTTATACATTGAAGACAATAGAGCCAATGTCGACCTCATTCAACAAATTGTTGAAATGAAACTTGCCGGTGTGAAACTCATTACCAACGTATCAGGATTAAAAGCTGTACAACTATCGTCGGAACTTCAACCAGATTTAATCCTACTCGATCTCAACTTGACCGATATTCATGGATCCGAAGTGATTCAACGCCTTAAAAAGGAGCCATTAACGCGCGACATTCCTGTGGTGGTGATCAGTGCCGATGCAATGTCCGAACAAATAGACCGTTTGATGTCTCTTGGAGCAAATAATTACCTAACAAAACCAATTGACATTGGGCTATTCCTCAAGGAAGTGGATAAATACCTTTCATAAATCATGAAGATTGAACTTACAAATTCAAAAATCTTAATCGTCGACGATCAAGAAGCCAATGTGAGAATTCTTGAGAGTTTGCTTGAAATCAAAGGCTTTAAACAGGTGAAATCAACAACGGATTCGCGACAAGTGGAGGATCTTGTGCAGTCGTTTTCACCCGATTTGCTCTTATTGGATTTGATGATGCCCCACATGTCGGGATTTGAAGTCATGGAACGTCTGCGTGGAAAAGAAATAGAAGGACATTTTATGCCCATATTGGTCTTGACGGCTGACTCTACCAAAGAATCAAAACAAAAAGCCTTGCTTCTAGGGGCGACGGATTTTCTTACGAAGCCATTTGATTTTACAGAAGTGCTACTTCGTATTAATAACTTATTAATGATCAGTCATCTGACGGGTTCGTTGAAAGGACAAAATGAGTTGTTGGAGGAAAAAGTAAAGGAGCGAACGGTGGAACTCGAGCAGAAGAATGAGGAACTGAAACAGTTTGTTTTTATCGCTTCTCACGACCTACAGGAACCTCTGCGCATGGTCACGGATTTATTGGGTCAATTGCAAGTGCATTATGGCGATAAAATCGATGAGCGCGGTATGAAATACATCGATTTCGCAGTGAAATCGTCATTGAAAATGAAAAGCTTAATTGTTGATTTGTTGGAGTATTCAAAGGCAGATGCACTCGTTGTTGGGGATGCCGCAAAAGTTGATCTAAACAATGTGTTGGATGATGTTCGTATCTTATTGAACAGTGCGATAGAATCAACTAAAGCAGAAATCAAGATAGGCATCATGCCCGAAATTAAAGCACCTGTTTCTGTGTTGCGTCAAATTTTCCAAAACCTTATTGGCAATGCAATTCGTTATCGCAAAACGGACCTTGATCCAGTAGTCATTATTCGCGCAGAGGAAAATGAAAAATATTATGTCATTGAGGTTGAGGACAATGGAATTGGAATCCCCCTTGAATCCCAAGGAAAGATTTTTGATTTATTCCACCGCATTCAAATGCCCTCGGATCAAGTAGGTTCGGGCGTAGGACTAGCGATCACCAAGAAAATCATTGAGCGCATGAATGGCAGTTTGGAAGTGAAATCCGAAGTAGGAGTGGGTTCGGTGTTTACGATTCACCTACCTAAGGCGTAGAATTTAAGATTTGATCGCTTCGCGAATTTGTTTGCTGCGCAAATTACAAATGATTTGTTCTGGTGTTGATTTTTTCGAATTGCCGCAGGCATCAAATTTTGAATTGCTTCAGCATCGAATTCCTAATTTAAATTTGATCGCTGCGCGAATTTGATTGCTTTGCAAATTTAAAGGAATCGTTACTCTTGTATTGATCTACCTAATTGCCGCAGGCATCAAATTATCTGCGCCGCAGGCAACAAATCATTTATTGATAGGCGATGAAATGGTCAACCACGTGCCTTTGCCTGGACGTGATTGCAAATCAAGGGTCATACCACTCGCGTGGGCGCGTTGCTCCATGTTTTTTAATCCGAGACCTCTATACACTTCGTCGATGTCGAAGCCAACACCATTGTCTCGGATTTCAATCACGACATTGTTGTCTTCAGGATAAAAAGTAGTTTCAATACTGCTACAAGCGCTGTGCTTGATAGAGTTGTTTACGAATTCCTGAATGATGCGGTAAATGGCATATTCATCCAGTTCGATCAATTGCTTGTCATCCAATTCAGGATCGCGAACAATGGTAAATTCGATCTTAGCGATGCGCCCTAGCCGCTGGAAAAATGCTTCAAGCCCGGAAATCAATCCTTTTTCCAATTCTGGGGGGGATAGGTTGTAACTCATGGTGCGCGCCATGTCCAAACTGGTTTTTACCAAGTCCCGAATACCTCCCACAACAGCATCTTTCTCATCAGAAATCCCGTTCAATTGCTCGAGATAAAGATTCACGGCAACTAAGTATTGAGCAAGTCCATCGTGCAGTTCTCTCGAAAAGCGTGCGCGCTCATCCTCTTGTGTTTCATGAATGAGTCGCATCTTTTCCTGTTCAAAATGACGTTTCTCGGTTTCATCTTTTATGATGACAATATAGGCCTCCTCGTTTTTGTATTCGGCGAGTTTTGAAATTTGTTCTACGAACAATTCTTTGCCATTACAAGAACGTTGACGGAATTGCTTTGAAACTTGGTGGATGATGGCATCCTTTGCGCGTTCTGCAATCTCTTCGTCTTCAAAGAAATCAATATAATTCGGCAGCTTCTCTGTATTTAAACCGTACAAAGAAGTCGCTGCGGTATTCGCATCAAGGATTTTCAGGTCCTTGCGGATAATGAATACAGGCAGTGGGCTTGTTTGAAACAAGGAGCGGTATTTTTGCTCCGAAAGCGTAATCTCGTCCACATTTCGTTTACGCTCAATCGAATACTGAATCGACTTCTCCATCATTTCGGTGGAATATTCCCCCTTCACAAGATAGTCCTGGGCTCCTTCTTTCAAGGTCTCTAGGGCAATATCCGTGTCGGCAAGCCCAGACATCACGATGATCGGCACGTTGCTATACAAGGTGTTCATCGTGCGAAAGGTCTCAATTCCAAAGGAGTCTGTCAGAAAAAGATCAAGTAAAATCACGTCAGGAGAAAATTCAGCTGGAATTTCTCTCACCTCCTGTAAACTAGGGAACACAAAAATATCCTTGCTTGAAAATCCCAATGTCACAAGAAACTCTTGCAACAGGAAGGCATATCCTTCATTGTCCTCAATTAACCAGATTTTTAGTCCTTCGTTCGTCATGCGTAAGTTTGGAAAATTCTTTTTGTTCCGATGTGTAAAAATATACTTAATCATTGAAATCAAGCAATGGGATTGGATTTTTGATCGTCAATATGGCTGTTTTGGGAAAACATATAGGTTCAGGCTGAGTACATTTATAGTGAATAAGGAAATTGATTTGGTATAAATTCGCGATAAAAATCGGTGGAATGCACTAAAAATGCATGTTTTCTAGCGTCGATCTTTGTCAATAAAATACAATACGTGTCCTTGGTGAGGTGTTGATTTGTGGATTCATACACTGCACCTGTGCCAAATAAAGTATATGCGTTGTGTTCATCTTGTGAATAGATATATTGATATGTGGGATCCATTGAAAATGCGCCATCATTCAATTGACAAAAAGTATCATGGATTTGGAATGACCAGATGGAAAGGTCAAAGTTCAAGCGCTCTATCGACATAATTTCACACATGTAGGATTGAATTTGAGAGTGGTTACTGATGTATTTGAAAATTCTTATTTGCCTGCAAAGATGGCTTTTTTTTATATTATCTGTAATAAGTGGAAACACTTAATTTTTAATGTTTTACATCATTAAAAATGGGTGTAAATACCCATTGCGTTGTGACAGTTTTCGTTATAGCTTTGTTAAAGTTTCGTTCCTGTCGTTGCCGAATATGAAACCACTATTCACAATACGATGATCCGTCCTGACATGAGTCAGTGACGATCCAGAAACGGCAAGAGCGGAGACCATATGGATTGGGCCATGCAGTGTAAGTGCCCATGAATTATCTCTCTGTTTAGGCAGTCGAATGAAACTCCGGGTTGCAGTACCGGAAATATCGCTCTACGGATATCAGTCCTGTTCGTAGGGGTAAAAGCGGGAGGTAACTCCCGCTTTTATTTTTAAACGTTCTTTTATTTGTTTTGGGGAGATAGTGATTATTCTTATCGCACCCCAATAAAATCAGAGTGAGATCGCGAAGCTGCACCGAAGGTAATGAGAACGAGAGTGGGTAAAGCGTAATTGGTAACTAGGGCTTCGAGTATGCTGCGCACCTCACTTTTCCGCTGCGGTGAAGCCCCAAATTCGTAATTGGTACCTCGTGGCTTCGAGTCTGCTATCGCACCTCAGCCACCAAATTCGTAACTCGTAACTTCAAGAACCTCACGTATTCGCTACGGCGAAGCGCCCAAATTCGTAACTCGTAACTCAGAAACTCGTAACTCTTTTCTACCCCTGTATCGAGTAATACCCGGTCTTGATCGCATAAACTGTCAAATCAGCCATGTTCTTGGCCTTGGTCTTTTCAAATATACTGCGCCGATGGTTCTCCACAGTGCGGTTACTGATGTACAAGACATCCGCGATTTGACTGCTCGATAATCCATCGCAAATTAATTTCAACACATCGATTTCGCGCAAGGACAATGATCTCGCAGACACCTCTCCCACTGTTATTTTTTTATTTTCCTCGCAACATGTGGTGATCAGATCGGGTGTGAATTGATCGTTGAAACTATATCCTAGATCGTATACATTTTCAATGGTATCTATGATCACTGTGAATTCACTCTTTTTTGACAAAAATGCACGCGCTCCAGAGGCCGCTGCATCATGTAACGTTTGTTCATCGCAATAAGAACTGTTGATGATCACACAAATGTTAGGGTAATTCTGTTTGATGATTTTTGTAGCATTAATACCGTCGATAAATGGGATTCGGACATCGATAAGGAGGATTTGAGGTTGAAAATAACGCAATTGCTCCATCAATTCAGAGCCATTGCTCACATCAAACAAAACATTTAAGTGTTTTTCGGAAGCCAATAAATTTTTGAGTCCTCTACGGTACACCGGATGGTCTTCAGCGATGCCAACCTGAATAGTTTCTTGTTGTTTTTCCATAAGGTAGAGAATTATGACATTGTGGTTTCATTATTGTTTTTCATAAAATTACGTTAAATCTTGAATCGAAAAATATAAAATTTTTTATTGTATGATTTCATCAAGACCTTCATTTTTTTAAAACTCTAACTCAAGTAAAGTTCTTTAATCCTGTTAATTTATTGAATTTCAATTTTTTATATATGCGTTATTTGTTAATAAAAAAAGGAGAGATTTCAATCTCTCCCTTTAGTTTTTGTTGCTTTGGATCGAAACCAAGATCTATTTCTTTCCTTTGAGAAAATCTACCAATGGTCATTGGCACAATCAAGGGTGTCGCAGTGGTCCAAACCCTTCGGCTGCACGAGAACGGTGCATTCAAGCACCATTCCCGCAAAAAAGCAGAGCAACTTCATTTTGGCTCTTTTGTCATGTTGAATTTGTAGGTCTCTGCATACTTGAGCATGAGATTTTTTAAATCACCTTCGTTCGTCAAGTTGCTCAATACACCCTGGAGATTGGTGCAAAATTCCGTGGAAATCTTCTTGCCTAGTTTACGTGATGACGGCGTGAATTCTACAGATAAGCCATTTAGTCCCATCGTGAAAAAGAGTGTGATCAGGAGCATTTCTACATATTCTGGGTGGTCGAGTAAATCACAATGCTCTTCGGACTGCCCTTTGGGATGAAAGGTCAGTACAAAGTCATAGGTCTTTGCCACTTGCGATTTTGGACAACAGTAAATGTTGGCGATGTCTTCTTCATAAGTCCGGATAACCACGGCGAAAACATTCAAGTACTGATGGATACCGACATATACATCCGATCGAACAGTATGGCCGTATTGCAAAAAAGCATCGGTGAAATCGTGTTCGGCAGTGCCTAGTTTGATCATGTTTTCGGGAAGTTCAGACATTGCGCCCATGAATTCTGGGCGCAAGGTATAGGAGGAGATGTAATAGAGATTCGGTATGATCTCTACAGAATGGTGATCGAGCATATTGTCCAACGATTGGTCCTCTGGCAGGTTTAGCGCACTGGCGCGCCCTTTTCCGATGATGAACCCATGTCCACCATAGCGGGCAAATAAATCTCTCATGGCTATTTTGTTTTTGGTGTTGTTGCTTCTAAAGGTTGTTCGTAGGGTTCAGAGAAAATCTGGAGCATCACATATTCTCCTTCGTCAATTCTGAATAGGGTTGCTGCATAGCCATTCATGTTGTCGATAAACCAAAACAAATCGCCGGCATCGTCTTTCTCGCCATTTGCAATGTCAAGTTCCCAAGGAGCGAGGAGTTGCTGCAGTAGGGAGTCGGAATTGGTTTTTAAGTCGTAGTAAAACGTTTGATTTTTCCCCCACTTTGCGTTGACATGGTACCACTGGCCAATTGGCACTGGATCTTTAGAACGAAGTGTTGTTAAGCCCACTTGAGCATAACTTTTGGCTGCGAAGAACAGCAGGGCTGAAAAAAGGATCTTTTTCATGATGAAAAATTTAAAAGGTTAAACAGTTCATCAAAAGCAATCTGTGATTGGAATCCGTATTGGTTTAGGCCTCGCCTCACATCTTCTGTCCACCGTTCCTCGTCAGGTCGGTTGGCATCCGCACGCAGCGGAACTCTTGATGTTTTGCTTAGAACTTCCGTTTTAAATAAAAGTAACAGCAGACCTTCTTTTTTTTAGATTTTTCAGTGAATAGTTTCCTTTGTGTACCTTATCTTTGAAGAAATGCGCTCGTATGACTATCTATTTGGATTTTGACGGAACTGTGGTGGAACATGCCTACCCGGCCATTGGATCCTTGAATCCGAGAAGCTTGGAGGTCATCCGCCGATTACAAGATGCTGGCCACACCATCATTCTCAATACCTACCGCGCTGACCTCGACGACGGAAGTTTGGAAGAAGCCTACGGTTTTTTTGCTAGCCACAGTCAGACCATTCTTCCTATTACATCGCATACACCGCTGAAAATCAATCCCCCAGCATGGAATTGGGAGGAAACAGTAATAAGCTCAATTCTCTACATCGATGACATCTGCAAAGGAACGCCTATGATTCCGAATAAGACATTGATGTATGGACAGATGGTGGATTGGTTGGTTCTCGAGTCTTGGTTTGAGGATCAAGGGATCATCTAAATCTGTTGAAGGGTGATTATTTAAAAAGTGAATCGCTCAAGCCCTTATTGACTTGATAATCCGTCAAGGTGATGGTAATCGTTCCTTTATTCCCGATTTTCTTCTTTTTCTCCGCGCTCGATTTGTTGATGTCGGAAGCTACGCTTTTTGGCAGCTTGAATTTCTTGATGTCAATTTCAAACACCATCTTGCTCGGCAAGCCATATTTGACTTGGTCGCCATAGGTGTAACTCGTCGTCACCGTTCCATTGCTTTTGGTCGTAATCTGTGATTTCATGATGACCGAACGCTCGGGATCGATCCACAGTTTCGCCAAAATCATTTCACCTCCCGCTGAGTTTGGAATGACAGAAATCAAATAGGTTTTGACACCGCCCGTTGTTACAGTGTCATTAATCACCGCGATGTAATCTTTTTTCGCTAAAAAATTGTTGATGTCCGTGAACCCTTGTTTGGGCAGAATGGTGATTCCCTTTGATTCCACCTTAAATTTATCTTTTTGCTTAAAATAAATCGTAGCCTCATTCGGCAAAATTTTGATCATGGGAATGTTGGCCTTGATCGTCGCAGATACTTTATAGTCTTTTACTGAATTAAGTTTCGTAAGTACTTTTGAGAGGATGTCATCTACCGTTTGGGCACTCGACAAAAGAGGAAGAGCTAAAAGTAGAAGGAGTTGAGCAATTTTTATCATGAGGTAATGTCTTTTTTGTTGAAACGAACAATTGCAATGGCCACGAGCACAACGTTATGAGCTACAAGAATAATCACAGACTGGCGGATGGTTGACCATGGAACAGGATCTTCGAAGAAGCTTCTCCAGGAAACCATGTGTGTAGTAAATAGATAAGGTTTGATGGTGTCAAATACCGTAACATCTAGACTGCCAATGATCGTGAATAGGATAATCACAGACATGGTGGCAACGATGGGTCCGATGGAGTTCTCGGCAAAGGCAGATAGGCAAATGGATAAAGAGGAAACGGTGAGGAGCGATAAAAATGCCACGCAAAATCCTGCGCCAAAGCGCCACAAGACATCAGCTTCTGGTAGAATCACCAATCCGTCGGAATTGAGCACAATGACGTCACCTGTGCCGAATATGGTGGTCGAAACGAAGAGCGCTAAAAATCCCATCCAAATGATGATGAAAAGGGTATAGGCGGCACCTGCGATAAATTTCGAGAGTACAATGTTGGTTCTTGAGATCGGTTTTGTCGCCAACATACGAATGGTTCCCATCGCGGCTTCTCCAGCAATTAAATCGCCTGTCACCAAGGCCACAAGCAAGGGCACATGTACGATGAGCATCTGGAGAATAATGAAAGCGATAAGGTATCCGTTTAAGATATGACCATTGAATGTTAAGGTCTGTTCAAAGGAGGCGGTAACAAAAGAAATGATGGATTTCCCATCGGCTTTCATGGCAAAAATAATGATGCCAATGAGCAAGGTCAAGGCGCCTACACCAAGATAAGATCGAGGTTTCGAAAGAATCTTGATGAATTCGTTCCAAGTATTTTTAAGCAACATGTTCGGATGATATTATATTCATGAAATAATCCTCTAATTTTCTCTTCGGCTCAATGGCGTGTACGGGAATCCCTGCATTAACCAACAGTTGGTTAATGAGGTGCACTTGATCCTTGAGCACGGGAAATTCCAATTCGCGCCCATTGAGTTGCGTCACTTCAATGGTTGGATGGGCAGAGAGAATGACACTTTTAGCCGCCACAGCATCGTCTGTTTCAATGCGTACTTGCAAATCATTTGCGTCCAACAAATCTTTCACAGCACCCTCAACGATTGTTTTCCCTTTGTTGATGATGACCATACGGTTTGCAATCAGTTCAATTTCTGACAATTGATGCGACGACAGGACCACCGTTTTATTCTGCTCTGTGCGCAATCTGAGGATGAGGTTTCTGATTTCGACAATCCCTTGCGGATCAAGTCCTGTGGTAGGTTCATCTAAAATGATGAGCTCCGGTTGATGCAACAAGGTTTGTGCAATGCCGAGTCGTTGTTTCATTCCATGAGAAAATCCTTTCACCTTGTGTTTTCCTCGGTCTCCAAGACCAACAAAATCGAGCATTTCAGCGATATCCTTCTTGCCGACATTGGCGCCAGAGATGCGTGCAAAGATCTCCAAGTTTCTTTCCGCCGAAAGGTATCGATAGAAATCGGGCTTTTCGATGATGCTTCCTATGTTGGCGAGAATCGCTGAGCGTTCATTCGCGTAGGACTTTCCGAAAAGCTCAACCTTACCAGCGTCTGGACGAATGAGCGAAAGTAAACAACGAATGGTGGTGCTTTTTCCTGCGCCATTTGGTCCGAGAAAGCCAAAGACATCTCCTCGGTTAACCGTGAATGAAACATCTTTTACCGCTTCGAAGGTACCGAAACGTTTGGCGAGATGGTCAACACGTATGATGGGTTCTGTGGTCATATTCTAATAACTAACAAGTGATGAAAAGCATTGTTCCTAATTGTTAAAAAATTAATCTCTTCATCTAAATTAAACAAAGAGTTTGGGATAAGTTAATCCTTGAATTTTTAATTTAAAATAGGGTTCAAATCCAGTTCAATTGAAGAGTGGACTTTTGTCTAAAAATTAGGAAGATGAAAAAAATATGGATTCTTTCATGTTGTCTACTCGGTCTGAATGCTTCAGCGCAATCAATCGTAGCCTCATGGAACTTTAACTCAACAGTCAATGATGCGAACGTTGCGACGGGTGTACTCACTCCTGCGATTGGATCTGGCACAGCAACAGCCATTGGAGGGATTGTACAAACCTATGCTACAGGGAACCCGACAGACCCCAACCTAAGCGATAATGCAGGATTGCAAACGACCACCTACCCTGCAGCCGGAACCAATCCGAAAACAGCTGGTGTTCAGTTTGATGTCAATTCAGCCGGGTTTAACAGATTGATCCTTGAGTTTTATCAGCGATTGAGCAACACAAGTGCAAACACTTGGACACTTCAATATACCTTGGATAAAACAGGTGTGAGCACTGGAGGTACAGTTGCATGGACAGACGCAACCACATGGACCTTTACTCCGGCAGCAACTGGAACAGGTGATATATGGTATTTCAGAACCTATGATTTCTCGTCAATTACAGGCTTAAACAACAATGCAAATGCAGGATTTCGAGTGGTTTCCAATTTTGATCCAATAACAGGAAATTACCTCGCGTCCAGATCAACCAGTACGTATTCGACAAGTGGAACTTCTCGATTTGATTTGATCACCATCAAAGAGGCCATTGGGACAGCTTCCATTGTTGCTGCGAGTAATGTTCAATATGTCACAGAAACATCGGGAACTATAAATGTACCTGTAACATTTGCCAATGCGAACAATGCTTCAGCCAAGGTGAAAATTTCTGTGTCAACCTATTCAGACGCAACGAGTATTTCAGATTATTCATGGGCGTTGACAGATACATTGACGATTCCGGCCTTGTACAATGGTGTGACTAACTTTGGAATCAATATCGTGAATGATGTTCTATCTGAGCGAGCTGAAAAGTTGATTGTGAAAATGACTCCTGTAAGTAATGCGCTTGTTTCTTCAACAGATTACTACCAAATCATTTACATCAAGGACAACGATTATGTAGCACCTGTACCAACCAATGAGTTGTATTTATCACTCTTAACAAGTTTCTCAAATGGAACGGCGGGTACCAATTCAGCGGAAATTGTCGCATATGATTCAACAAACTTTAGACTTTACATTGCCAACAGCATCGGTGCTAAATTGGACATTGTTAATTTTTCAAATCCTTCAGCGCCTGTTTTAGTGAATAGCATTAGTATTGCACCTTATGGGAATATCAACTCGGTAACCGCGCATAATGGCATTGTTGCTTTGGCGATTGAAAATAGTGCTCCACAACAAAATGGGTCTGTTGTATTCTTGAACTCTTCAGGTACTTTTTTAAGTCAGGTTGCAGTGGGTGCAATGCCTGATATGATCACTTTCAACAGAGATTACACAAAGGTGTTGACTGCGAATGAGGGAGAACCAAGTGCATTGTATTCGACAACTCCTGCGAATAATACGTCGTTGGCAATCGATCCAGTTGGATCAGTATCCATCATTGACCTCACTCCAGGGTTTGCCGCGCTTACCAATGCGAATGTAACAACCTTATCCATGAGCCAATTCAATGGTCAAGAAGTAGCCTTGCGTGCTCAAGGCATCCGCTTGTTCAATACGAGTGCAACAGTTGGACAAGATTTAGAGCCTGAGTATATTTCAATTTCCACAGACAACACAAAAGCATTTGTGGGAATTCAAGAAGCAAATGCCATGTTGGTCATTGATTTAACCAACTCTACAATTGACACATTATATGCATTGGGATACAGCAATTATGCAAGTGGAAATGGAATGGATGCATCTGACCAAACTACTGGTCAAGTATTGATTACTTCACTGCCTGTCAAAGGCGCGTACATGCCGGATGCAATGACCACTATGAACATCAACGGACAAGATTTTCTTTTCACAGCGAATGAAGGGGACGGACGAGAAATGGGAACAGTCATTGATGCAAACCGCATTTCAACATTGGCTTTGGACTCTACAATATGGACAGATCAGCCCATCGTAAAGAACAGCAAATTCATGGGCCGCTTGAATGGTTTAAAGTATTCTGGTGATACCGACAACGACGGCGATTTGGATGAAATTCACGTACTCGGAGGACGCTCTTTCTCGATCCGAAATGCAACGACTGGTGCCTTGGTGTTCGATTCTAAGGATTTAATCGAGCGCATCACGTCTACTCACCCTATGTATGCAGCTTTATTTAATGCGTCGAATACAACTGGAACCCCTGCTACGAAAAATAGAAGTGACGATAAAGGTCCAGAACCAGAAGGTGTGGCAACTGCCTTTATCAATGGGTCTTATTATCTTTTTGTCGGATTGGAGCGCATTGGTGGAGCAATGGTGTTTAACGTAAATAATCCAACAAATCCAGTATATGTTGGCTATTACAACAACCGTTCAACGTCACTTTCAGGCCCAGATTTAGGTGCAGAAGGCATCATCTTTATTGATGCAGCGAATTCACCAAATGGTCAATCCATCTTAATTCTGGCAAATGAAATTAGTAGCACCTTGTCTATTTATCAGGTAAATACATGCGCGCAAATTGCAGGTGCGGTGATCAATACCACAGATGCTGAAGTATGTGAAGGTGAATCGGTAACAATGAGCATCAATGGATCACCTTCGAGCACGATTCAATGGATTCAAAATGGTCAATCCCTATCTGGAGCGAATGGCTTGACGATTAACACAAGCACTTCAGGTGATTTTCAGGTGTATGTTGCCAGCAGTCTTTACGCTTGCACAGATACATCAAACACACAATCGATTGTCGTCAATGCTTTGCCTGATGTGAGTGCTTCGGCATCAGACAATGCACTATGTATTGGAGATTCTGTAAGCTTGTCTGTTTCAGGTGCCGATGTGTATGCATGGACGAACTCAGTTACAGAAAACGTACCTTTCGCCCCTCAAGCAACAGCTGAATATCTAGTAACTGGAACAGATATCAATGGGTGTCAGGATACAGCGCAAGTGACTATTTCTGTGGCTGAATTGCCAACAGTCTCTGCAAACGTAACGGATACCGTGCTATGTTATGGTGAAAGTGTTGTTTTCTACGGAAGTGGCGCGAACACATATTCATGGAACAATGCGGTAACCAATGGAATAGGAATCGCATTAAATCCATCAACGACAACGTATGCTGTGGTTGGTACAAATGCAAACGGATGTACATCAAGTGATTCAATTTCGGTGACTGTAAACCCAATACCAGTGATTGACTTAGGTACAGATTCAACAGTTTGTTCGTACAACTTGCCAATCACCTTGGAAGGCCCAGCTGGATTTGCGACCTACCAATGGAATACAGGTTCGACTTCATCAAGTACAAATGCTCCAGGAGCAGGAAACTATCAATTGGCAGTTACAAATGAATTTGGTTGTACAGACAATGATATTGTTGCTGTAATTAGCGATGCGTGTCTAGGATTTGATGAGACGAATCAAGCGGAATTGAATGTGTATCCAAATCCATCGAAAGGCACATTCAACATTGCTCATAGCCTACAAGGAGTGTCTCAATATGTTGTACTCGATGCGCAAGGCAGAACAGTGACACAATTCAGTAATACCCTGAATGAATTCACTTTAGATCTTTCAAACTATACAAGTGGTGTGTATACGCTATTGATCCAAGGAATTGAAATCACAACTGTTCGATTAATCAAAGAATAAAATAGTTTGTTATACCAAAAAGGGGGATTGTGAAACACAATCCCCCTTTTCATTCACTGAATGTTTTTAAATAAAATAGCGGAGCAACTCCATCCGTGTTGGCGCGCTAATTTCAGTGGAAATATTTTGCTTTTGGAAGTCACTTATTGCCCGTTCAACAATGCACTCTGTTTGGTCAGGATAGTTGATGATGTCCTTAGACATCGGTTTATTGATCCAGTAATTTATCGTTCTGTGATGAATCAAATCGAGTGAATCAAGTACATCAATGCCAATCGCTTGAAGTGCAGCTGCGTTGCATTGTTGTTCATATTGACCATGCATCGGAGTGACCATTAATTTTTTCCCAAGAAAAAGCGCCTCAGAAGGAAGCTCAAATCCCGCACCGCACAATACCCCTTCGCATCCTTCAAGACTTGATAAAAATGCTTTGTTTTCAATGGCTTGTATTTTCACATTCTTACGCTGCACAATTCCCTTGGCAGATTTAGAAAAAACATGCCAGTTGGCATCGAATTGCTGTAAAAAACGGACAAGGTAGTCATCCAAATAAAAAGGCAAATAGACGGTATAATATCCTTGATTTTCCGGGGTCAATTGCCGAACATCTTTTCGAATAACAGGGGTGAAGATATCTTGAGCGAATGCCTCAAAATGAAATCCGTACTTCTTCTTCGCAGGGCTGTAATGCGACAGCACATAGGAACCAACGCGATCAATTGCCACTGGTTTTGGCGCGAGCTTATGACTAACCGCAGCTTGATGGCTCATTTCAATGCAAGGCACCCCATGGATCAGTGCTGACCAGGAGGATACAGGTTCAAAATCTGAAATAACCAAATCATACTTTTTTACGGGGAGTTGACGAATGTCTCGAATTAAATCAATGGGGCTGGCGGTGAATACCGATTTTAAATAGGCAATACCACCCTTTTTTGAGGATTTGAATGTCAACCCTTCAGAGTGATAATTCACGTCAAAACCAAGATCGATTTGACTTTGATTTCCGCTCAATAAGACATCGACCTGTCCATGCTTTTTCAGTATGGGGATAATTTCACGCGCTCGTGCAACGTGTCCATTCCCTGTTCCTTGAATTCCGTAAAGTATTTTCATAACTCAACAAAATTTAAAGAATAGGAATTATCCATGATCACATCATTATAAAGATGTTCGTAATCCAACGGATTCTTTTGCTCAGGTTTTCGGTCGCGTTTTGTTTTATTCTCCTCGTGCGTATAAAGTGTCCATGCACCATCTACATATTCGAGCGCAGTTCTATTTTCTATCCAATCACCAGAATTTAAATAATGAACACGGCCGTCTTTGCTTGTCATTTCTTGAATCTTTGGCTGATGAATGTGCCCACAAATCACATATTCGTATCCTTTGGAAATGGCAATTTCAGCCACCGTTTCTTCAAAATTGTTGATGTAACTGATCACTCCTTTCACACTGTCTTTGACCTTTTTTGATAGGGAAACGCGACCACGACCCATCCGTTCGCTGCACCAATTCACAAGTGAATTTATACGGATCAACAAATCGTATCCAAATCCCCCCAACTTCACAATCCATTTAGACTGTTTCATGGATGTGTCGAAAACATCGCCGTGAAAGATCCAGGCCTTTCCTGTGGGCAGGTTGAGCACAATTTTGTTTTGAATGGTGAAGTCACCCAGGGAAAAGCCATTGAATTTGCGCAACATCTCATCGTGGTTCCCCGTGATGTAATGTACCTTAGTGCCTTTGGCGAGTAAATTGAAAATGGCGCGAATTACTGCCATGTGGCTATTTGGAAAATAGCGCTTGTTGAATTGCCAAATATCGATGATGTCGCCATTCAATATTAACACTTCCGGTTCAATCGAATTTAAATAATCGGCTAAATCTCCGGCTTGTGCACCAAATGTCCCAAGATGTGTATCAGAAATTACTGCGACTTCTAGTTTTCGCTTTTTTGCCTCCATCACTTTGTTTTTTACAAAGGTGGATGAAGCATATTTCCTGTAGTTTAAGGGTATATTGCCCTCTTGATTTTTACAAATAGTGGATTGTTGAAAACCTTACCTCAACAAATTGACATGCCCAACTTTCATGATGCGCTCATCGGTTTGCAACACGGTGAATTCTATTTTCCATGTATAGGTGCCGTCCTGCATCATTTTATAGTTGGCCCCGTTTCCGTAGCCTCCGTCCCAACCAAACGTAGCATCGTTTGTCTCGAAAACGACTTCTCCCCAACGATTGAAGATGCGCATGGAATATTCAGCCGGATCGAAGCCAGAGGAAAATACAGGTTGGAATGTCTGATTTATATTATCGCCATCTGGTGTAAATGAATTCGGAACGTAGAAAATGATGTCGTCAATGATTTGAATTAAGGCATAGGCGGTATCGGTGCAGCCAGAAGGCGAAGTGGCCAATAAGGTGACCAAATAGGCGCCTACTGAATCTTGAGAATAGTCGTGCGTTGGATCGTTGGCCTCAAGCAATGGTGAACCGTCACCAAAGTCCCAAATGTATAAGGCGGATCCAGTTGAGGTATTCAGAAATTGAACTGGTGGATCAAATACGGTAATGACATTTGGAAGTGCTGCAAACTCTGCCTCTGGCGTTTCTTCGACACAAATAAGATCCATTTGTGTCACCGTGCTTGAACAGCCATTGGCGGCATTTACACTCAATGTGACATCAATGCAGCCTGCACTTTCTAAAACGAAACTTACGGAGTCGCATCCTTGTAAAGTTACCCCATTCAAGGTCCATGAACAATCAATGGATCCTCCTGCCGTGGTGTTGTACAAGGTAACAGAGACTGGTGCACAGCCAAATGTCGTACTCGGTACAAAGGTAGCTTGGTAGTTCGGGTTGACTAAGACAGAAACTTGATCGGTGTCGACGCATCCTGCAGCACTTGTTCCTGTTACGGAATAAACGGTAGTCCCCGTTGGTGGCAAGAAGGGTTGATTGTTCACAACACCGCCATCCCAGGTATACGTCGCTGCACCACTTCCTACCAAGGTGACATTCTGACCGGCACAGGTTTCGATGTCTATTCCACCGTTGACATTTGGGATCGGATTGACCGTCAAATTTAAGGCATCTGTGGAGATACAACCTGCAGCACTTGTTCCAGTGACCGTATAGGTGTTTGTTGCTGCTGGCGTGAACGGAGTTCCGTCAACAATACTTCCTGACCACGAATATGTTAGTGCCCCACTAGCGGTGAAGGTGGCCTGTTCTCCGGCACAAAGTGCGAGATCAGCACCAGCATCGACGATTGGATTTGGATTTACAAGAACAGAAACTTGATCCGAAGCAATACACCCATTCGCATTGGTTCCCGTAACGGTGAAAAGTGTCGTTCCTACCGATGGTGTGAAAGCAACACCATTTGTCGCACTTGGATTCCATGTGTATGACGTTCCGCCTGTTGCTGTCAAGGTAATTTGATTTCCTTCACAAACAACTTGATCGACTCCAGCGTTCACCACAGGTAAGGCGTTTACAGTTACAGTGGCATTGTCTGTTCCCACGCAACCTGCAGCACTTGTTCCAGTGATCGTGTAGCTTGTCGTCGCACCTGCAGTAAAGGTAAGGTTCGCACCAGTTGCAGCACTTAAATTAGTTGCTGGACTCCAGGCATAGGTAGTTGCTCCACTCGCTGTCAGTGCAACAGTTCCACCAACGCAAAGTGAGGCGTCGTTGACCACAACAACAGGGATAGGATTGACAGTGACGAGGACGTTGTCTGTTGCGGTACATCCCAATGCGGAGGTTCCAGTGACCACATACGTTGCGGTGCTTGTAGGGTTGAATGAAACGCCATTGGTGATAGAAGGATTCCAAGAATACGTCGTCGTTCCTGTCGCGGTTAACGTAACTGGCTCACCCGAACAAACTGTGACATCTGCGCCTCCATTTACTGCTGGTAATGGATTTACAGTGACAGTCACTTGATCTGTGTTTGTACACCCCGCTGAACTGGTTCCAGTGACTGTGTAGCTTGTTGTTGCTGCAGGACTTGCCGTGATTGGATTTCCTGCTGCGCCTGTCCAGGTATAGGAGTTTGCTCCCGTTGCGGTCAATGCAGTTGATTGACCAGAACAAATACTGACATCAGTTCCTGCATTGGTAGATGGTAGAGGGTTCACAGTTACGAGCAAGTTCGATGAAGCTGTACATCCATTGGCACTCGTTCCAACAATCGTATACGTCGTTGTATTTCCCGCTGTGAAAAGTAAAGTCCCACCTGTTATCCCATTTAAATTGGTTGCTGGCGACCAGGTGTAGGATTGTGCCCCGGTGGCAACCACATTCACCGTTCCATTTTGGCAAGTGGCTACGTTCGGAGTCGATAGTGAAGGAGCTGGCAAAACGCTTACTAAGACCAAATCTGTGGCTGTACATCCAAGATTTGATGTTCCTGTTACTTGAAAATTTGTGGTCGTTGTAGGTGTAAAGGCAACGCCGTTTTGAACGATTGGATTCCAAGAATAGCTATTCGCCCCCGTGGCAGTCAATGTGACTTGTGACAATGGACAAACTGTGACATCTGCCCCGCCATTTACGACAGGTACCGGATTGACGGTGACAAGAATTTGATCGGTATTGGTGCATAGATTCGCTGCTGTGCCCGTTACGGTATAGGTCGTTGTTGCCGATGGTGTCACCGCAATTGGATTTCCAGCGGCAAGTCCTGTCCATTGATACCCGTTCGCCCCCGTAGCACTAAGAATCGAAGATTGTCCAGCACAAATGGTGGCATCGAAGCCAGCATTCACAAGTGGAAGTGCTTTCACTGTAACAATCAAACTAGAGGTGGCTGTGCATCCCGCAGCATTGGTTCCGGTTACGGTATAATTGGTGTTTGTTCCTGGGGTAAAAGTTACCGTACCGCCCGTCGTTGCACTTAAGTTCGAGGCTGGTGACCAAGAATAGGTGAGGGCTCCTGTGGCGACAAGATTGGCTGTTAAATTCTGACATACCGAAACGGGTGGAGTAGAGATGGTAAATGCCGGCAATAGGGTCACAAGGACAAAATCAGTTCCTGTGCAGCCTTGTGCGGATGTTCCAGTGACCAAGTAATTCATCGTTGTTGTCGGCGTAAATGCTACCCCATTTTGAATGCTTGGATTCCATGAATAGGTGTTGGCGCCTATAGCGGTCAATGTCACCTGGCTATTCGGACATGCTGTAATATCTGGACCTCCGTTGACCACAGGAACTGCATTGACTGTGACTTGAATTTGGTCGGTGTTGGTGCAGCCATTGGCCCCCGTTCCTGTAACCGTATAAGTTGTCGTTGCCGTTGGGTTCACAGTGATCGGATTTCCAGCGGCAAGTCCTGTCCATTGGTATGAATTTCCTCCTGAAGCATTTAGAATGGAAGGTTGTCCAGCACATATCGTGGCATCAAAACCTGCATTGATTAGTGGAAGTGCTTTTACAGTTACAACCAATGTTGATGAAGAAGTACATCCTGCTGCATTGGTTCCGACAACGGTATAATTTGTATTTGTGCCTGGGGTGAATGTTACACTTGAACCTGTCGCCGCACTGAGATTCGTTGCTGGTGACCAGGTATATGAAACTCCACCTGTCGCGACAAGATTAGCCGTTAAATTTTGACAAACTGAAACCGTAGGTGTATTGATGCTGAAAGCAGGCAACATGGTCACTAAGACGAAATCTGTCCCCGTGCAACCCTGTGTGGATGTTCCTGTCACCAAGTAATTCATCGTCACAATGGGCGTAAAAGGCACACCATTTTGAATACTCGGGTTCCAAGAGTATGTATTCGCTCCTGTAGCCGTTAATGTGATTGGTGTATTCGGACACGCATTGATATCTGGACCGCCATTGACAACAGGTAACGCGTTGACCGTGACCACAACCTGATCGGTGCTCACGCAGCCACTTGCTCCTGTTGCTGAAACCGTGTATGTTGTTGTCACTGTTGGACTCACGGATATTCCATTCCCAGCAGCCAATCCTGTCCATTGATAGGTGGTGGCTCCCGATGCAGTCAAAACGGTAGATTGTCCCGCACAAATCGATACATCATTACCCGCATTGACTGAAGGTGATGCACTTACAGTAACGGTTGCTTGGTCGGTACCAACACACCCTGAGGCAGATGTTCCACTCACGGTATAGGTTGTTGTCGAACCAGCCGTGAACGTGACGGTTGCCCCCGTTGAACTGCTTAAATTTATTGCAGGTGACCAAGAATAGGTGCTTGCACCCGATGCGGTCAAAATTACCGTACCGTTCGAACACGCTGTCACATCATTGGCAACAATTGTGGGATTTGTCCCTAAGGAAACAAGTACTTGATCGGTATTTACGCACCCTGCACTTGATGTTCCCGTAACGGTGTATGTCCCAGCTACGGCAGGTGTAAACGGAACCCCATTTTGAATGAGTGGTGACCACGAATAGGTGTTTGCACCTGTTGCTGTGAGGGTTGCCGTTTGGGTAGGACAAACAACGAGATCCGCACCAGCATTCACCGTAGGCAAGTCATTTACAGTAATGATGACTTGATCACTCGACGCAGGACAAGGTCCATTCGGATCGTTGGTCGTTAAGGTTAATGTGATTGTTCCGGATGGAATTCCTGGATCAAAGTTGGTCGTTAAATTTGTCGCATCAACAAGCGAACCTGCTAGGGTACTCCAAAGTCCAGAGGTGGCTGATGCACCGATGGCTCCTGAAAGTGAGGCAAATTGACCAGAACAAACGGAGATGTCGGACCCTGCACTTACGGTTGGGGCAGCGTTCACATTCACCGTTGAAACAGCTGTAACCGTGCAACCAAGAGAGGTATAGCTGACAATGAATGTCGATGTGGAAAGAGGGCTGACAGAAATGGAGGAGCTTGTTTCATTTGTCGGTGACCAACTGAAAGTACCTCCAGCGGGAGAGGCTATTGCGGATAATGTTGTTGAACTTCCAGAACAAATGGCTATGCTATTCACGGAGACTGTAGCTGGTGAGTTTTGTCCAACCACCACCATAGCTGTATCTGCACAATCAATGGATGATGAGGCGATCACATAATAGGTGCCAGAGCAAAGTCCTGTTGCGGTTGCGCTAGTCTGACCAATGGATTGAAAAGTCGCATTGTACCATGCATAGGTGTATCCTAGAATGGAACCCGATGCTGTTGCCGTTGCCGTTCCCGAGCAGTTGCAGTTGTCAATCGTTGAAGTAGCACTCACAGAAATAGGAGTGATAGGTTGACACCCATTGTTAAACTGAGCGATGTACGCTGCATTAAACGCATTGTTTGGCGCTCCGGGAGTTTGCATGTTCGACCCACAGGTAAAGGCGTCAATTGCGACTTCATTGTCCGCACATCCTTCTGACCAATTGGCCTGTTGAAAGGGGTCTCCACCATTAAAGTACCAAACATCGTCAGCTCCACTTCCAGCGAAGTAAATCATGTTGTTCAGGTTGGCCGAACCATTGCACAATGAAAAAACCTCACATCCGGACAAATCGACCAAACGAATGCAATCTCCTCCGTTGGCGATTACTGTACTCGACCAGTTTCCTCCTGCGGTCCACCCCCCAGCTGGATAGGAACAAGCAATTGCTCCTGGAGTTGTTGTGTTCGTTTCAAATAAAGTTGTATTGCTGATTGGGGCTACAATGGCGCAGTTTCCATCAGTCATAGAAAGGTCTTGAGCAGGTAAACTTGTATTCGGATCGCCATTGTTGTAGATGAGGATAATCGTTCCAAGAGGAACACATTGCCACATGGGATCGAAGGAGAAGCGCACTGCACCGGGTGCAACACCACTAGTCCCGTGGTACCCGCTATTGTCATCGATGATCCATCCACGAATGTCGATGCATGGAGGAGTAGAAACGCCACAGTCGTAATAGGCTGTCTGACTGACAACAACAAGTTCCATGTATTCTTGATTTCCTGCGGGCCCGTTCGACACTTCGTTGACAATCAATGTCTGTGTAAACGCCTCGTTTTGTAGCCCAACAATGCTGATAAGTGCCACAATCAAAGCTGTCGCGCGCAAAACACTAAAAATCGAATTCTCTAAAGTCCTGTATCCTACCACCTGATCTAACTGCTATTCGAGTGCAAATGTACGACGGCTTTTGTAAGTTTTGGTTAT
>CALPWQ020000037.1 GCA_943327315.2 Chitinophaga pinensis | reverse complement strand
GAATCTTGTGCCGAAGATTACGGCCACCTTGAAGATGTAAGGAGGAGTTGGAAATTATAGTGATGAGTTACGAGTTACGGGACTTTGGTGGCTGCGCTATTTGATGCTGGGAGAAGGTGGGGATGAAGTTACGAGTTATGAGACCTTCGTGGCTGTGCTATTGGATGCTGGGAGAAGGTGGAGATGAAGTTACGAGTTACGAGTTACCTGACATTGGTGGCTGCGCTTTTTAATACTGAGACAAGTTGGGGATGAAGTTACGAGTGATGAGTTACGAGTTACGAGTGGCTGAACTCTGGTGGCTGCGCGATTTAATTCAAAAACAAGTTGCGTTTTAGTGATGAGTTACGAGTTACTGAACTTTATTGGCTTCGCCCATTAATCCTTAAGCAATTGGAGATTATTCGTTACGAATTTGATCGGGTGGTCAAAATTATGGATGTAAGCATGCGTAAAAGTTCTTCACAATTATCGAGAAGTGGATCTGCTTCGAGGTCATTCATAAAGTCAGATTTTTTGAGTAATTGAATCCAATACTTTGTTTCGTTTGCTTCCTTGCGGGCAATTGATAATTTCGAAATAAAATCTTTACTTGATTGCCCATATAGTGCTTCTGACACATTCGCCCCGACAGAGGTTCCAGATCGCAGAAATTGTTTTGACAAAACATATTCCTTTTTGGAAAACACAAGTGCTTTATACGATTGAACGACTTGCAACGAGAAAAGAAAACTCTTTTCCCCGATTATACTTTGCTTCATTAGAGTGGTTTTAGAAAAGAGAATTTACAACTTCTCTTTGATCTATGCAACTCTTTACTCAGAAATTTTGGGTGCGTAACTCGTATCCCGTAACTCGTGGCTTCGAGTCTGCTGTCACACCTCAGCCACCAAATAACTCATAACTCGTAACTCGTAACTCATTTAAGCAAGTTGACGTGCCCCCTCTTCTCCTGCCAGCCATCGATATTCTCACACGAGACATAGCGCAAGACCCAGGTGTAATTGCCGTCTTGGACAAGCTTTCCGTTGTAGCTGCCATCCCAACCAAATTCGGGATCGGTTGACTCATAAATCAACTCGCCCCAACGGTTAAAGATGCGCAGTTCCCAGTTGTAAACTTCGAAGACATCGGTCGCAAACACAGGATTGAATTCATTGTTGAACTCGTTGCCATCGGGTGTGAAAGTGTTGGGTGCATAAATCACAAAAGGCTCGATGTAGAGGTTTCGATAGCTGGTATCTCTGCACCCAAATTCATTGGTCGCCACTTGCATGGGGTGCATCCAACCACTCTGGGTATAGGCATACACGACATTCGGCTCGAAAGAAAATTGACTGCTGTCATCGAAAAAGTAATAGATGCTCGTTGCTCCCTGACTTAGGTCGGTGAAGGTCACTTCAGGATGACAGATGTCGGTCTTTTCTGGGTTGACCTTGAAATTCGAAACAGGAGAAGGATGAATGGTCACCAAGTCCTGCTGAAGCATATACAAGGTGTCGATGCAACCCGTTGTGGTGTAAATCTGCAAGCCAACGCTGTAAGTTCCTGGATTTACATACACATGAGAAGGATCGCTCACTGAAGACGCGCCGCCATCTCCAAAATTCCACGCGTAAAAAATAGGGCTGTCGGCTTGAGACTGATCAACGAACTGGACTTCAGCAGGTGCACAACGTGGGCCATCCAACACGGTGAAATCTATCGTCGGTTCTTGAAAAATGAACACACTGTCGGTGTAGGATTCGACGCAACTGTTGAAAGATCCCGTTAAGGTGACGGGGATGAATCCATTGGTGTTGAAAACTACCCCATTTACATCCAAAGTTGTGGCGGAAGGAATGTTGGCATTTGGTCCGAAGTCCCAATCGAACTGTGTGATGGAAGGACCGGTCATCTGTCCGTCGAAATTGAATAGATTGTCGGTGATGCAAAGCGAATCGTTGCTTGTAAAATCGACCGTGAGCAATTCATACACGGTGATGCTTGTTTGCGTCGTATCCACACAGGCACCGTTCGAACTGCCGATTAAGGTGATGTTATAGGTGCCTCCTGTCGGGAAGGTAAATGTCGGTTCAAAGGTCGTGCTCACATCCGCACTGGTTCCAGCTATACCGAAATCCCATAGGTAATTGGAGGTTCCAGTCGAATTGTTGCCAAAGGGGATGGACAATCCTTGACATTCATAGCCTGCAGGCAAATCGATAGCTGCGACCGGCATATCAAAAATGTAGATGGAATCCGTGAAAATATTTTCACAAGACCCATTGTCCGCACTAAGGGTAACCACATTAAACCCTGGTTGGGTAAACGAAACGTTATTCACGTTGAGCGTAGTCGCACTTGCAATGCTTGCATTCGGACCGAAATCCCATGAAAATATTGTAGAAGCAGGTCCATCCGTTGATCCAACAAAATCTACACTGTTATTCAGGATACAGAGGGAATCGTCGCTTGTATACGAAATGCTCAAAAGGTTATTGATATTGACCTCCATGTAGGCTGTATCCGTGCATGGAGAGCCAGGATTCACAATCATCATGGCCGTATAAATTCCAGGTTGTGGATAGGTAAATATCGGGGCAAAGTTCGCACTCGCATCGGTCGTTGTGCCAGGAACACCAAAATCCCAAAGGTAACTCGTTCCACCGTTCGAATTGTTTTCAAATTGCACCGTCAATCCCTGACAATACGACACAAAGGTGGCAAGGTCTTCTTGAACAGGTAAGGTCGCTTGAAGGGTGATGGTGCAATTGATGATGCGAAAGAGAAAATCGCGAATAGTCTCACCAATCAATACCCCATTCCTGTATTCTTGTACACGGACACCCACCACAAAAAGTCCAAGCATTTGCGGAGAGGCTGTTAACACACCGGTGACAGGATTGATGTTAATGCTCGCCCCGGGACCTAAAGGATTTGGCGTTGAAAATCCTCCCGCCCAGCTGACGGGAAAAAATGGCGGTGGCAATGGTGGATTTGGCGCAGTGTTCGTCCCTGCAGAACTCCCTCCAGCATAGGGAGAAACCAAGGAATACACCAACTGATCGCCATCCGGATCTGTTGCGGAATGGTCAAAAATAAGTTCGTCGTTGTTGCAAATTAACAAAGGCGGATAATTGGTAAAACGTGGGCTACTGTTGATCGCAATTCCAGTTTCAGGCCCAGGTATGCTCACAGACAAGGTTAAACCCGTATCCTCGGGTGCATTTAAATTCGTAACATTCGGACCCCGACAACACCGCTGATAAGAGAGGGTATATCCGCCAGGGGTTGGGGGTAGATTCACAATAGTGGTATAAACAGCCTTCTCCACACAGATATCCGTCGGTGGAATGATGCACGGATTGTTGAACACGACCGGCAATATTACACTTCCCGGAAAAGGAACTTCGATTGTTGCTTGGTAAATATTCGTAGACCTGTATAAACCCAGCAACAAGGGATTGTCATAGGCCGCACCTGATGAAAGACAATCCCGGTAAACGATGACGACAATCCGATAGTTGTTGTTCCCCAGATAGTCATAATACATTTCCCCTCCCACGATGTGTGAGGCCATTGCCGGTTTGGCAAGCAGGAACATTAGGACGATAAGAATTGAACGCATTGTGTGTTAGACGCAAAAGTACGCTAAATGTTGCCGCAATGTGTTAAGGAACGTTAAGCAATCCATGAAGTATCTCCCTCAAATTGGGTGACTGAATGTGAATTCAAGATGCAGAACAAATTTAGAAGCATCTATTTCTTTTCCACTGCCGGCTGAAAAGGTGAAGTTCGGCGGCAAAAGTTGTCGTTTTTCAGCTTGCTCCATATAATATGCCGCACGTGTTGGATGTGCTGGATAACATACATTGAAGGTTTCCTGCCACACCTCATGTTTCAACACAGTAAGAATTGTCGCAATCACATCTTCACGATGCACCAAATTCACCACTTTCTGTCCGTCGGCATTCTGTTTTCCCGATAGGTATTTGACTGGATGTCTGTCTTCAGATATGAGTCCAGCCAAACGCAGAATCGTAAACTTTCTAGCAGAAAACCGCACAGCTTCTTCCGCTAAAAAAACGGGATGAGAAGCGATTATGGGTGACAATTCAGTGTATGGACCGTCCAGGTCTTGGTAAACGCCAGTTGAACTCGTGAAAATGAGTTTGGTTTCAGTAGAAAATTGAGCGATGATATCTCTAACCTGTGCAGCATAATCCGCTGAACGAGAAGGCGGAAAATTGAGTATGGCGATCTCAGATTCTTTCACCTTTTCTGAAAGCTGGGCGTGCGATGTGCCATCGTACACGAACCCTTGAATGCCACTGTCCGCTAAGAGAGACAAGTTAAAATCACGCGTTGTGGAGCCCTGTACCTCATGTCCTAAATCCAAGAGACGCTTTGCCAAGGGAAGTCCGAGCCAGCCACAACCGATTACTGCTATTTTCATGCTTTCACAAAAGTAGGAATAGATTCGACCTAGGTGTGTAAAGTTTTACTGCTTTTCCAAACTGCTTTATTCCATCAAAAACAGTAAAGATTGCTACATTTATATTGTCTTAACAGATTATAAGAAATCCAATGAATAATTCACTGCAAATCAGAACTTTCGAGGAATATCAAGAGAAGTACAAACGAAGTATTGAGCATCCAGAACTCTTTTGGGGTGAAATTGCGGAAACCTTTAAATGGCAAAGAAAGTGGGATAAGGTACTTGAATGGAATTTCTCTGAGCCGAAAGTAGAATGGTTCATCGGTGGGAAACTGAACATCACCGAGAACGCGCTCGACCGTCATTTGGCCACACGAGGGAACAAAACGGCGTTGATCTGGGAGCCGAACGACCCGAAAGATGACACTGTTCGCTTAACCTACCGTGAATTGTACGAAAAAGTGTGTCAATTCTCCAACGCGCTCAAAAAACAGGGCGTTGTCAAGGGTGACCGAGTGTGCATTTATTTGCCCATGGTTCCTGAGTTGATGATTGCTGTTTTGGCTTGCGCACGCATTGGTGCTGTCCACTCGGTTATTTTCGCAGGATTTTCTGCGGTATCCATAGCCGATCGAGTCAATGATGCAGAAGCAAAGGTCATCATCACTTCAGACGGATTAAATCGAGGAGCTAAACAAGTGCCATTGAAACGCATCGTTGATGAGGCCCTGGAACTATGCACAAGCATCGAGCATGTCATCGTTTACAATTGCTTGAATTGGCCGACAGAGATGAAAGAAGGTCGTGACCTTTGGTGGAACGACATTATAGCCGACGAATCGACCGAGTGTCAAGCAGAAATGATGGATGCTGAAGATATGCTTTTCATCCTCTACACCTCAGGATCAACAGGAAAACCGAAGGGTGTGGTGCACACCTGTGGTGGATACATGGTGTATACTGCTTACTCTTTTCAGAATGTATTTCAATACGAAGAAAATGATATTTACTGGTGTACAGCCGACATTGGCTGGGTGACAGGACACTCCTACATCGTTTATGGTCCGCTCATTACAGGTGCGACAACCGTGATGTTCGAGGGAATCCCGACCTATCCAGATGCTGGGCGTTTCTGGCAAATCATCGATAAATATGGTGTGAACCAATTCTTGACTGCACCAACGGCAATCCGATCGCTCATGGCCTTTGGTGAAGAACATGTGATGAGCTACGACTTGCATTCCCTCAAAGTACTTGGAAGCGTTGGTGAGCCCATCAATGAGGAAGCATGGAACTGGTATTATGTCCATGTCGGGAAAGAACGTTGCGCGATTGTCGATACGTTCTGGCAAACTGAAACAGGCGGCGTGATGCTTTCTGGATTGGGCAATTTATCTCCAATGAAACCTACATTTGCGGGATATCCCCTGCCGGGAATTCATCCGTGCTTGTTGGACCAAGAAGGCAAAGAAATTGAAGAAAGCGATACCGAAGGCTACCTCTGTTTCAAAGCACCTTGGCCTTCCATTCTGCGCACCACCTATGGCGACCATGAACGCTGCCGCTTGACTTACTTTGCCTATTACGATGGCTACTATTTCACTGGTGACGGTGCTCGGCGTGATGCAGATGGCATGTACCGATTGATTGGCCGCGTAGACGATGTCATCAATGTCTCTGGCCACCGCTTTGGAACGGCAGAAATTGAAAATGCCATCAATACGAATTCAAAAGTCATTGAATCGGCTGTTGTGGGTTATCCACATCCCATCAAAGGTCAGTCGATTTATGCGTACATCATCCTCGATGATGCAACGAGTGACTCTCAATTGGCACGGGCAGAAATCATTGAAACAGTGGCTTCAGAAATTGGAAAAATTGCCATCCCTGAAAAGATTCAATTCGTGAGCGGACTGCCAAAAACACGCTCTGGGAAAATTATGCGCCGCATCTTGCGGAAAATAGCCGAAGGGGATGTCAGCAATCTTGGCGACACATCCACCCTACTCGACCCACTCGTGGTCGAAGAAATCGTTAAAAACGCCCTATAAACATGAAATTCTCTTTGTCATTTGTTCGCCTGCAATGGGCCACGCTTATTTTAATCTACTTGGTTGTCATCGCGGGAAGCTTCGTGCGCATCACGGGAAGTGGTATGGGTTGTCCCGATTGGCCAAAGTGTTTCGGTCAATGGATTCCTCCAACAGAAGAAGCGGCTTTACCACAGGATTACAAGCAGGTATTTTTCGAAAAGCGTGAAAAGAAAATCATTAAATTCTGCAAGTTTCTGCGCAGCATTGGCTTAGAAAGTACCGCAAAGAAAATTGAAACAGATACCTCACTTGAAAAAGGTGAAGATGACTTCAATGCACGAAAAACGTGGACAGAATATATCAATCGCTTGGTCGGATTCTTGGCTGGCGATGCGATGTTGATCAGTTTCGTGTGGATTTTGATGCGTTACAGAAAGCGAAAAATCGTGGTGATCAGCACGGTGAATTTAGTCTTGATGGCGATTCAAGCGTGGTTTGGATCCATCGTTGTTGCTTCCAACTTGGTTCCTTGGACAATTACGGTACACATGTTCCTTGCCCTCGTCATCATTGCCTTGCAAATCTACCTCATCCGTCAAATCAGCGACAAACAACAAGGCCACATTCAACTCAGCAAACTCATGCGTGCCATTGCTGTCATTGCATTTGCGATTACCTTTTACCAGATGTTCTTGGGAACGCAAGTGCGCGAATACATCGACGAGTTGACCAAGATGGGCTTTGGTCGTGAAAGCTGGACCGACAAACTTGGGGTGTCCTTCTTGATCCACCGAAGTTTCTCATGGCTTGTCCTTGGGTTAATTGTTTTCATGGCGTGGAAAAATGAAAAAGGCGAAAAACACTGGATGATCCGCAGCATCTTTCTTGTTTTAGCCCTTGAATTGACCTCTGGGGTTTTATTGGCTTATGCGAATATGCCCGGTTTAGTTCGGACGAGCCATTTGCTCTTTGCTTCTGTGCTGTTTGGGATTCTCTTTATGTTGGTCTTGCGCATGAAACGAATTGAGTGATAATGAGAGTGCTATTGTTTCTGTTTAGTTTGGTCTTTTGTATTCCATTAGTAGCGCAAGAGACGGTTCCTTTGGTTCTCGGAGAACAACGCACCATTGATTCCAAGTTTTTGAATGAGACACGCATCATCAATATTTATCTTCCTGAAGAGTATCAAGAAAATGACACCGCACATTACCCTATCATTTATATTCTTGACGGGGGTATGGAGGAGGATTTCATTCACTTGGTAGGCTTGGTGCGTTTCAATACACAACCTTGGATTGCCCGTTTTCCTAGATCCATAGTCGTTGGTATCGAAAACACAAAGCGCCGGAGGGATTTCACTTTCGAGGTAGCTTCACTTGATTTCTTGAAAGAAATGGATATTCCACAAGAACAATTCATTGAATACGGTGGATCCGAAAACTACATTTCTTTTTTGGAGCACGAATTAAGACCGAGCATTGATTCCATGTATAGAACTTCTGGAGAAAATACGTTAATCGGTGAATCCTTGGGTGGATTGCTTGCGACAGAAATTTTGCTCGAACACACCGAACTTTTTTCGCACTACATCATTTCGAGTCCAAGTTTATGGTGGGGAAATGAGTCCTTGCTCGAAACAGCACAATACAGAGCGTTGAACTCAGTTAGCGTTTACATTGGTGCTTGTCAGAAAAAAGAAGAACCTCGGATGTATAAAGACGCGAAGAAATTGGCGAAGATCCTTCAGAAAAAGAGTGCTTCATCGAGCCGTATTTATTTTGATTACATGCCTAAGGAGTTGCACTCCATTGTGCTACATCAGGCCGTATACAATGCGTTTAAACTGTTTTATCCCCATGTCATTTTGGAGTAATGACGTCAAGTCACTGAACTTTTGTTCTTCAAATAGGCTCACCTGTAACTTTTTTCTCCTGATGCATTTATCCTTCTCATGAAGCAACTCATTGCCCTCACCTTCCTCGCATTCTTATCCAGCTCCCTCGGACAATCCAAGGCTAAAATCGCACAGATTCTTTCGGCACCCCACAGCTCAATAGATCGAATTTCATGCGAGAATTCCCTGACGACGACCATGCTCCCGTGTGAATTTTCAGGAAGTACATTTGACATTGAAACTGTGAAAAGCGGAATGGAAAACATCGCCGTGGTAAAAATCTATTATATCAATACTAGCTACAGAAGCAGCCTTTCCTTCGACCAACATGCGCTCGATGTCAAGCGATTTCATTGGTTGAATACACAATTCCCCGAGTTCTTCGCGGACCCGGTCATCGAATGGGAAGTAGTCGAGCAAAGGGGATGTTCGACTTCCGAAGAAGGTGAAACTTTTTTCCATGGATTTGTCCTCGTGCATCGTCCAGCGCTTACTGAAGAAAATCGCAGCAAAGAAATAGATGCTTTATTGACTTTCATTGAACATCCTGAAGAAGGATACAAAGAGCCCATGCTTGATCCACTTGTCAACACCGTAAATCGGCCGAGCAGTTCAACTTCAACAGCAACACCAAAAAAAAATGAAGAAAAGAACACCTTTGCGAAATTCAAGACTGGTGAATATGCCTTGTATAGGCATTTTCAACAAACACTCATCAATTCGCCAGGTATCAATCGCGATCGAATAGACCAATGGGTAAAAGTGTCGTTTAGCGTGTCAGAATCAGGTGAAATTGGCAGCCTTACTTTTTTAGAAGAATATCCGCTGAGCGCGAGTGATCGGGTAAAAAATGCCATTCAGTCCATGCCCAAGTGGGAACCAGAGATGGAAAATGGTCAGGCCGTTCCGACCACCATTCGGCTTGATATTCGCGTTTCCTATTCGGGGGATGTCAACGGAATATATTTGCGCAATGGGGTGCGACCAGAATTCAATGAATATGAGTTGGGGCTTACCGAATACAAAACAGAGGAAGAATACAAAGAAGCACAAAAGACCATGCGCGAGTCGGGCATTTACCTGAGCTTAGAACATTTGGATTCCACCAAGCACTTTGCCCTTGTCATGGATGTCACAGGCAGCATGGGAAGCAGCATTGCGGCGATGCTCTCATGGATCAAAGAGAATAATGCATCGATACCTTTCAGCAGTTTCACATTTTTCAATGATGGCGACAACAAGAACAGCAGCGCAAAACCGATTGGCAAAGCAGGAGGAATTTATTCAACACGATCCATACACGAAGTCAATCAAGTCGTTGAGACAGCTATGCGAAAAGGGAGTGGTGGTCCGGAGTTATCCGAAAACGATATAGAAGCCGTATTGAAAGCCATAGAAATTGATCCCACGGCCACAGACATTTTGCTCATTGGTGACAATTATTCGGACATTCGAGACATACGCTTGTTGGACAATATTTCGAAACCTGTACATGTGCTCTTATGCGCTGCACCCACAAAAATTCGCACAGAATACCTAGATATTGCCAAACAGACAGGCGGGAAGTTCTATTTGAATGGGGAAATCATTGATTTATCCAAAGTTTTGGATGGTGAAACGTTGGTTCTACAGGGATTTAACTATGTGTACAATGGTAGGAAATTTCGTGTGGTTGAAATGAATTAAGCATGAATCTCAACTGCCGGATAAACACTTATGCAGAAGCCGACCGGACAGAGAATAAAATGGAAGTTTCTTTTTATTCATTTCACAACGTACAATAATAACGTTGAGAGCCTTTTCAGATTCTCATTAATTCTTAACCTAAGTCAATGTCTATAATAAACATTCACGGTACTTTTGTGTTGAGAAGAAGATTATGCAACGGAAAGAATTTCTCAAAAAAAGTCTACTAGGCGGTGCGCTTCTAACGAGTGCCGCAGCCATTGCTCATGTGATCGACAATGACATCGATGAGTTACGTCCCTTGGAGATTGTCGGACACAACCATTTACCTAACACCAACGACCAAATCATGACCAACACCATCCTTCACAAAGCCGATACACGAGGCCATGCCAATCATGGTTGGTTGGATTCCCACCACACCTTCAGTTTTGCCAATTACTACAATCCAGAACGGATGAACTTTGGCGTATTGCGCGTGTTGAATGATGACCGAGTTTCGGAAGGAATGGGCTTTGGAACGCATCCTCACGACAACATGGAGATCATCAGTATTCCGTTGGACGGGGACCTTGAGCACAAAGACAGCATGGGGAATACGGCTACGATCAAACATGGTGACATTCAAGTGATGAGTGCAGGAACAGGCATAACCCACAGCGAGTACAATCCAAACCAAGACCGCTTGGTGAAATTCCTTCAGATTTGGGTCTTTCCAAACAAGCGAAATGTCGCACCACGCTATGACCAAATTACCCTCAACCCGGAAGACCGTCGCAACAAACTTCAACAAATTTTATCACCAAACAACGATGATGAAGGTGTTTGGATCCATCAGGATGCGTGGTTTCATTTAGGCACATTTGACAAAGAAATCGAAACCGACTACACCTTAAAAAGGGAAGGAAACGGGGTCTATGCCTTTGTATTGAAAGGTCAGTTTACGCTCAATGAACAGCTGCTCGATGAACGAGATGGGTTGGGCATTTGGGATCTCGAGGCTTTCAAACTTAAAGCGATGACCCAAGATGCGGAGATCTTGTTGATGGAGGTGCCAATGCTTATTGGCTAGTATCATTTGATACGATCAAACAAATTTTAGTTATCCTTTCCACTGACAAATCGATACACACGGTACGTGAGGAACATGTTGACAATGATCACACTGATGACCACATAACCGAGAAGGTCAAATCGTCCAAGTGGGCTAGTTTGTGATTCTTGTGTGACAATCATTCCTCCGATTAAGGCCGCGATTCCGCCTGCCATCTGTTGCAGTGATGAGTTGATACTCATGAATGCTCCCCTATCTTTCATCTCGGGGATTGACGCGGCTAGCGCCTGAGAGGGTACCATACGCGCCATGATTCCCATCATCATGACCACATTAACAAGAATTAAGACGAACAAGGACACATGAGACAAATGGGTATAAATCGCAATGGAGATAATCATTACAATCGAAGCACCTACGAACACCATATATTTATTGACACGGTCACTGATGATTCCTATTAGCGGCATGATGGCAAAGGTACAGACCCCCACAATCATAAACATGAGTGGCAAATCTGTTTGTTTGATCCCCACATTATTTACCGCAAATGCACTGCCCCAAGGCATCATCAAATAGCCACCAAGTGACATAAATGCGGTCGCTAGAAAACCAATGCGGTAATTGCGGTTGGATATGGTGTTCCACATGTGCTTTAATGGATTGTCTCGTTGAAGTTTAAGGTGTTCAGCTACTGGTTTTAGCACAAAGAAAATGCCTATAAAAATCGCAAGCGCTAGAATGACAATCATGAAGAACGGTGCTTTCCAATCCCAAACAGTTGCGAGGTAAAGACCTATTGGAATGCCCAATATCTGACTCATTCCAAATCCCATTTGCAGGAATCCCATCACCCTTCCGCGCTGATTCGGAGCAAAAAGATCTGCAACAATTGCTAGAGAAATGGATGACATGACACCACCGAAAAGTCCTGTGAAAATTCGCGCACCGACAAGTGTCCAATAGTTGGTTGACAAACCACAAAGCAATGTTCCAATGATAAACCCTCCGTAGAAAAACTGCAGCATTTTCTTTCGGTCAAATTTATCGGCAAAACTCGCTGTTAAAAATCCAGCCACTCCTGCTGAAAGTGCATAACTTGACACGACAATACCAAACTGTGAAGGTGTAATTTTAAGGTCTTTGATCAGCAAGTCACCCAGCGGAGACATTACCATGAAATCGAGCACAACGCTGAATTGAGTAAGCGCAAGAATCAGAATTACAGTGACTTGATATGCGGAGAATTTTGCTTTTGGCGTATCTGTTTTCATGAGAGTATAAAGGTACTTAAAGCACCTGTGATAGCTGCGAATTTAATCGTTGATTTTCATGATGCGCAGTGCCACAGAACCTTGGCTGTCGGTAACTTTGACTAGATAAATTCCTGAATCTAGCTCGTACAATCGAATGTCAGTTTGTTCATTTCCAGATAGTTGAACCCTACCAAATTGATCCATAATTTCGAAGCACCACTTCCCAGATTTCTCAATTTTCAACGCATTCGTTGCTGGGTTTGGATAGAAAATAATTTCCGTATCATCCCCTAGGTCACTTAAGTCATTTGCCGCACATGCCTTACCATTTAAGAAATCCCAGATTACTTGAGGAGAATAAAAGTCCATGTTGATGGTGCCTGCTCCACCAACTAATGTCGCAATTCCTGGCCATTGATGTCCACCACCTGTTATTTTTATATGCTGCAAATCAGCGATACAATTGGAATACGTATAGCGTTGCGGGGATGACAAATCGATTAAACTTGTATTTGGCATATTGAAAACCGATGGAGTAGCATCACAGCTAAGAACCGTGCGCCACTTTTCCATGGTCAAATTTACGGACACCCCTGTCGACACGCCTCCACCATAGGGCACTACGGGGTCTGCTGTGCCATGAATATGCATAACCGAAGGGGTAAATTGGGGGTTACAGTTGGCATACGTACTATCGCTCATATTTCCTGAAACAGTGGCTATGGCAGCGAAACACATGGATGATTCACAGGCCATTTTATGGCTCATAAATCCTCCGTTAGAAAATCCACAGAGATACTGTCGCAATGGGTCCGACGTGAAATTCGTTTGAAAATACAGTGCAAGCATTTCAATGAACCCTTGATCATCTGCAGTAGAAACAGTTACATTCATATCGGCATTCCAAGCATTGTTTAAGCCCGAAGGGTAGCAAACAATGAAATTATTTTGTTCGGCGATTGTGTTGTATCCTGTGATTGCCATAATCCCGGGGCCTGTCTGTGTTAGACCATGCAAGACAATCAATAAGGGCAAGTGCTGCCCAGGCGAATACGAAGATGGCAGGTAGTAAACTACATCACGGTTTACCCCATTGTGATCGATGGTGATGTACGTTTGAGCTTGGGCAAGTAAACCAAAAAATGAAATACAACATGCAATCAACCAACGTACCATATGAATCTTATTAGAGAGAAAACGTCACAAATAAACACAAAAAGGGGGACTTTCGTCCCCCTTCTTCAAACAATTAAACTGTAAAAGCTTACTCGATAATCAACTTTCTAGAGAAATCTCCTTTAGCTGAACGAACCACTACAGTATATACACCTGCTTCAAGGTTTTCAACAGAAACATTCATTTCAGTTGCGTTACCATTCACAGATTTAACCAATTTACCAGACAAGTCATATACTTCAACAGCGTTCAACTTATCATTGAAAGAAACTGTAAAGACAGTAGATGCAGGGTTTGGAGAAACGATTAGAAGCTCAGCTCCATTCAATTCAGAAATTCCACTTCCAGGACATACGTCACAGCTCGCCCAACATACGTTTGGAAGAACAGCATCAACAGTCACATCAAGTGCACGGTTATCAAAACCATCTGCAACCAAGTCAACACATGGAGTACCACCTGTCATTTGCTCAGAATCAGACCATCCGTCAACAGTAAATTTGTATTGGATTTGACCTGGAGACAATGGAATTGTTACCTCCCAGTTTGTTCCACCTACATTCGTCATTGGAATGTTTGATCCGTTCCAGTTGTTAAACGTTCCGTTCAAGAACACACCGTTTGCGATGTTTCCAGCACCTGCATAGTTTACCATGTCTACTTTGAAGGTAACATTAGCTGGAGCAGGAGGAGTAACACTTGTGCGGTTGTAAATAAATCTCCAGTATCCAGGACCAAAGTTAATGTCCGCAGTCATTGTGTTGTTGTTGTTTGAGAACGTCAACACATACGTAATCGAAGCTGGAGCATTCGCCGGGCTTGTCAATTCAGCACCGTTTACCACTTTTGCTAGACCGATGTGTGCACCAAGTCCAGTTACAGTAAGTTCACCCGTTGTTGCATTGTATGTCCATGTTGCAGCATTTGCACCATTGTGAGGAGCAACCGGAACACCACATGCTTCTGGATTCGTACCTTGCCATGGCTCCAACCATGTGTTGTTGTTCATGTAGTTAAAGAAGCTACCAGAAGCGTCAAATTTTACAGAGTCATCAAATAGACAAGCTCTTGTTGTTAAGTCAACGGTTTGGTTAGACCACCAAGAAATGTCTCCAAGACCAGGACCAACCCCCAAAGCACCTGCTTGGTCTGCCAGTTTCCATGTTCCTTCAACTTGCGCATTCAATCCTGATACAGAGGCGAATGCAATCATTAAAATGTACAATTTTTTCATACTTTCAGCAATTAATTAATACAACTTGATAAATGTTAATTTAGATTTAGTCCTGCAATATAGTAAATTATACTATAAGTTCAAAAAAAGTACTATGAACTTTTTTTTTCTTGTTTACATTTTAAAAGTGAAGAGGTCATTCGCTACCAAATGATCGTATTTATCGCTATCAAACGAGAACAATTTTGCTGGGCGATGCTTCACATTCGTTTGTTTCTCATTGTGCGCAATAAACGGAATTGGCTTTATTTTCTTTCTAAAATTGGCCTTGTTCAAATCTGTTTTGAATGCATATTCATAGATTTGCTGCAACTCATGGAGTGTAAATTTCTCTGGAAGCAAATCAAAACAAATAGGTTCTGTTTTCAATTTATTTTTTAGTGTGTCGAAGGTCGAATCGACGATCTCCTTGTGGTCAAATGCCAAATTTCCAATTTCATGTACAGGTGTCCACGTTACTTCATTGGCCCAAGAAGAGGCAACAGCATTGACCTCCTCAATTTTCACCAAGGCAAAATAGGCACATGTAATAACCCGACCTTGTGGGTGTCGGTTCGGATTTCCAAAGGTTTGAGCTTGGTGCAATTTCAAGTTATCCAAATTCGTCAAGTCTTGCAAAATTCTACTTGCCGCTTCTGGTAGATCCTCATCTGGATACACGAGATCTCCGGGAATGGCCCAGTCACCTTTAAACGGATCAAGGTTTCTTTTGATTAAGAGCAAATGAATTTGTCCTTCTTGATACCCAAAAATCAAACAGTCCAATGAAAGTGAATAGGAGAAAAATTTCTCAAATTCTATTTTGTAATTACTTGTCATTTATTCAAGGTAAAATGCGTTTCCAGTCCTCCAACAAAAACATTGAATTCTCCATCGCCGTGTACAAAGATACCTTGCTGATTTACAAACATCAAGTCCTTGGCTGAGATTTCAAAATCGACCGTCATTTCTGTATTGGCGGGAATTTCTACTTTCGAAAAGCGCTTTAACTTTTTTCCTTCTGGAACAAGCTCCGAATACATGTCGCCAATGTACACTTGCACCACTTCCTTCACCGATCGATTGCTCGTGTTTTTCACGTTTACAGAAATAGTTATTTTTTCTTCAGTCGTAAAGCTGGTATTGTTCATTTTCAAAGCTGAATACTCTACCTTGCTGTAGGAAAGTCCAAATCCGAAGTCCCATTCTGGATTGTAGGCAGAGAAATCTCCTGCTTTTGAACGATCAACGCTTCGTGGGTGGTCATAAAATTCAATGACACCATCGTATTTCGGATAGGTATACGGCAATTTCCCGCTGAAATTCACTTCACCATTCAATAACTTTACTAAAGCATCTGCGCCATAATCGCCTGGAAGGTAGCATTGTACGATGGCTGCTGCTCCTTCCACGATGTCATGAATAATTCGAGGACGACCTTCCAACAAAACGAGCACAACTTTTTTATTTTTCTTATAGGCCATCTTCGCCAATTCGCGTTGCTCAGGATCTAAGTTCAAGGAGTGAATGTCTCCTGGTTTTTCTGTGGATGGCATTTCACCCAAACACAAGACCACCACGTCTGCTTGGTCAAGTTTCTTCGCATAGTCCTCCAAATCCACGAAGTTGGTTTTCTCAAAGTTGTTTTCAATCACCAACTCAGCGCCTTTTGTATAAAGGCAATTTTCTTTACCAAATTTTCCCTCGATGGCTTGACGTACGGTCTTGCAATTTTGGGTGTTATAATTCGAATCAACTCCCTGCCACGTATGTGTCCAAGCACCGTTCAAAAAAACCAGATTATCTGCTGTAGGTCCTGCTATGAGTATTTTTCCACCTGTCTGTAAGGGAAGCACATTGTTGTCATTTTTCAATAAGGTAATCGACTCCAGCGCAGAATTCAATGCTGCAGTTTTGAATTTATCACTGCCAAAATCGGAATACATTTCTGGATTAAATGAAGGATCATCGTATAGTCCTGTGATGACTTTCACGCGGAGGATTCTACGCACCGCATCATCGAGACGTTCCATTGAAATCTTTCCACTTTTCACTGCATTTACCATAATGTCACAGTACTCTTTATATTGAGGACTTAGCGGCACCATGCTCATGTCAACTCCTGCATTGAAGGCCGCCACATAAGCGTCTGCCAATGACTCAGAAGTTCTGTGCACTGTATGAAGCATGATGAAATCCTCCCAATCAGATACTGCAAATCCTTTAAAACCCCACTCATTTTTCAATGTCTCGGTAAGCAGTTGATAGTTGACATGTCCAGGCACACCGTTTACCACTCCACTGTTGATCATTACCGTCAAGGCACCTGCATCCACTGCTTTTTTGAAAGATGGCAAATACAATTCCTTCATGTACTTTTCTGGAATCCAAGCTGGCGTGCGGTCACGTCCGCTATAACTTGCCGAATAACCAACGAAGTGCTTCATGCATGCCGCCACATGGTATTGACCGATGGCTTCTCCTTGATACCCTTCAACGATTGCTGCACCCATTAAGGATGCTAAATATGGGTCTTCGCCCAATGTTTCAAAATTACGTGACCACAAAGGCTGACGTCCAAGGTCGAGCACTGGAGAGAAATTCCAACGCACTCCAGATGCACGTGTTTCATAGGCAGTGATTTCCGCAAATTGTTTAGCCAAAGCAGGATTCCATGACGCAGCAAGACCTATTTCTTGAGGGAATAAGGTTCCTCCAACGGTATAATTCATTCCGTGGATGGCGTCAATTCCGTAAATAATTGGTGATTTTGATTTTCCAGAAACATAGGGTGCATTCACTGCAGAAATGATACTCGTCCATTCGTTGCGCGTCAAGGTATGCGAACCAACATTCAGGATTGATCCGACCTTGTAGGTGTCAATCACTTCTGAAAGAAGGGCCTCATCTACCTGAGCTGGAATGAGCGCATTCCCTTTGGCATCGCGTTTCAAGATAACATCCAATGTTACCTGACAGGTCTGACCTACTTTTTCCTCCAACGAAAGTTCCTTGAGCAGCGCATCAATGCGATTTTCGATGGGATCTTTCTGCGTTCGCATGGTTGCACACGAAAACAACACAGCAACGAGAGCTGCAGCAAAAATGAAATGTTTCATACAGTTAGGTTAGTAATCGTTGATTGTGAGTTGTTATTGAAAGACACGCACATAATCCACATACATCGATTGAGGGAAAACGGTTGTTCCATCAGGGCTACCTGGCCAGTTTCCACCGACAGCTACATTGAGGATCAAGAAGAAATTCTGTTGGAACTCGCTTAACTGAGCTGGCGTTATGTCAAGCACATTGTATTGAACGTCATCCACAAACCAACGGATCGAGTTTTGATTCCAAACGATCGAGAACACATGGAATTCGTCTGCATACTTTCCTGATGGCAAACTTCTATTCCCCCCAAATTGAGCGTGTGTACCATTGTCGCTCCAGTGTGCGGTTCCATAAACGGTGCGGTCAGGACTTCCAATCCCACCGATCAATTCCATGACATCTATTTCACCACAAGCTGGCCAACCTGCTGTCCCGATGTTATCTCCGAGCATCCAGATGGCAGGCCAGATTCCTTTACCATATGGTATAGCTGCCCTCACATCAATTCGACCATACTTCCAAGAATTGATGCCTTGGGTTTTGATGCGTGAGGATGTGAACTGCTGACCATTGAATGTTTGAGCCTTGGCTTTAATTTCCAGAATGCCATTATTTACAGTCACATTTTGGTTCGTGTAATATTGAAGTTCATTGTTTCCCCAGCCCCAAGAACCTGTGCCGAGATCGAATGCCCATTGATTAGAAAGAGTTGTCCCATCAAACTCATCACTCCACGCCAGGTTATAACCGGCATAGGTCAATGGTGTAGTATAGCCCGTTGTTGGCGGGCCTCCCATGCCTTGGTTCACAATCACGATCACCGTATCCAATTTTTGGATGAAGTCTGTTTGGGTTGTGTGTGCTTTGGTACGGACCAAAAAAGTGTCCGAAACTGTATATGAATAAATAGCGATTCCATCCGTACTTTGGATGACAGTAGAATCCGTTCCATGGTAGAATGTACTTGTATAAAAGTTTGCACTTTGTGCAGTTGCTTTTGCATGCACCTCTCCTGCATTCACAATAATTTCCGTTGTCAATCCTGTTGGGAGCGTAACCGCCGGTTTCTCAGGATCCTTACCACATGCCATCAATACAGGCAAGAGTAGGAAGGATAGAAGTAAGTTATTCATACAATGTCTTTTTTTTTTGGAAAAATTATTCGGTTTTCATTTTCAAATACCACAACAATCCTCCAGCGTGGTGTGCATATTGAAGGTAAAGTGTTGAATCGGTTACACCTATGATTTTGTATGTTTTCACACCTGAATAGAAACCGATAAAGGCGTTGTTCGAAACTGTGATTGTCGTATCCGCACCTTCGGTCAACAACCAAGACTCATTCAATTGATCGGTATAAGGCGCTGTGAAGTCACCAAGATTTTGGAAAGAACCAGGGAAAGATGCCGACAAAGAGTTGTGAATGTACACATCGCCATGATTGACCATGTCGAATTTAAATCCATTCAGATAAAACCGGTAACGGTCATCGTACAACCCACAACCCGCTTTTTCTGCAGATCCTGCTGCCCACCACTCGGGTACGTTACCAAGGGCGCTTACTGGGTCTGGACCAACGCCCATGTGACCAACAGCGATGGAGTCAATCACCCACGTCTTGTAGCCTAGTCCACTAGTGCCTCCTGTCAACATTCCATAAATCGGATTGCTGAGTAGGGAAAGGTCATCGTTGGCAATGACGATCTGTTGCGTTGAGCTGTTGCTCCCTCCTTTGCCATACACTGTCAATTTCACTGTATATGTTCCAGCATAAGGATAGCTTGCAGAAACGGTTGAACCAGAGATTTTTGTGCCATTTCCAAGATCCCACATGCATTGAAGATTGGAATTTGCGGCAGTCAATTCAATCACATTTGGACTTGCAGCTGATGGCGCATAGGTAAATAGTGCATCTGCCGCTGATGGTGCATCTCCCATTTCTGGGCGATCCTTTTGGCATGCGCTGGCCATGAATAAGGCAACTAGGGAAAAGAAAACGATTGATTTCATAATTTCAGTCTTTATAAATTTAATCAATATCCAGGATTTTGGCTCCAATTTCCACCTGCGAGGTCAATTTCAACTTGTGGAATTGGGAACAACTCGTGTTTTCCAACTTGGAAGCCATCAATAAACTGAGCAGCCTGACCAGTGCGCACAAGGTCGAAGAAACGGAAACCTTCACCTGAAAGCTCAAAGCGGCGTTCTTTGTAAATGACTTCGATGGAGTTCACCGAAATTCCTTGTATTCCCGCACGGACACGCACTTGGTTTACCAACTGCTGCGCATAGGATGTGTTTCCATTTTTGTAATGTGCTTCAGCGGCCATGAGCAAAACATCTGCATAACGAATCACACGGTAGTTCACTGGACTTGTCAAGTCATTGTCTGGCAAGCCGATTTCACCTTGACGTTTGATGTACTTGTTGTTGTAGAAACCTGTGTGTCCGCCAGCTCCTATCGCATAGGTGATGTCGGCAGGATTTGCTTGTGCTGCGATAAAAGCGTCGATGTCCAAGATCGAGAATCCGCGACGTGGGTCGATGGGAGAGAATGCATCATAAAGCGCTTGCGTTGGAAGATTGTAGCTGTTTCCGTCTCCATAAACTGGACCATTGTACTGGCGAATTCCTTGGAATCCAACGGCAGCATTTCCTTCAAGACAAATTAAACAGCCATAGCCACCACCTTCAAGTCCAGTGTACTCCACATCAAATACTGTTTCACTGTTGTTTTCATTTGAGGCGGAGAACAACTGCCCATAGTCTGCATACAAGCTGTAAACTCCACTTGTAATCACCTGATCAAATGTTGCTGCAGCTTCGACGAACTTGTTCTGGTACAAATAAGCTTTGCCCAATAAAGATAAAGCTGCACCTTTTGTTGCGCGACCTTTTTGCGCCGCCACAGTACCCAAGATTGAAGCCGCATAGGTCAAGTCCTCTTCGATTTGTGCATACACTTCTGATTTCGGTGAACGCGTGATTTTAATCGCTTCTTCAATCCCGATGCGCTTATCGATAATCAAAGGAACATCACCAAAGAATTTCACCAACTCAAAATAATAATAGGCACGAAGGAAGCGTGCTTCAGCGATGATTTTGTCTTTACCCACGAAATCGATGTTGTTTTGATGTTCGAGAATGTAATTGGCACGAGTTACTCCTGCATAATTCCAACGAAGAACATTTCGCAATTCGTTGTTCACCCCGCCATGCGTCATGTTGTCAATTTGATGCAATCCTTGTGAGTCATTCACACTTTCACCTCCAGCAATCGAATTGTCTGAGGCAATCTCTCCAATCCAAACCGTCAAGAACGATGCTTGAAGCAAGTCATAAGCTCCCGTTAAGGCGCGCTCATAATCTTCTTGTGTTGCGAAGAAGTTCTCCGCATCTTGTGTGTACGGAGGATCAACAGCCAAGAATTTTTTACATCCCGTTGATGTGAGCATAACTGCTGCTATAAGCAAAAACAGATAGAAATTTACTTTTCTCATCGTTTAAAATTTTAATTGAATACCACCCATGAATGTTCTCGCTTGCGGATAGAAACCATAATCTACACCAGCTGAAAGGACGCTTCCCGAACTGATATCTGGGTCAAATCCACGGTATTTTGTCAAGGTTACAAGGTTGTTTGCTACCCCATATACTCTCAATGATTCGATCTTGAATTTCTTTAACCATTTCGCTGGAACATTGAATCCAATTTGCAAGTTTCTCAAGCGAACAAAAGAGCCGTCCTCCACGTAATAGGAAGAGAATACTGTATTGCGTGTTGCACCAGTGGTCAAGCGTGGATCGGTATAAGATGACCCTGGTCCTGTCCATCGGTCAATCACATAGGCCAATTGATTTGCATAAGGCTGTTGACGTTCGTAGTTACGGATGATTTCTTGTCCGATAGACGAATAGATGGTTCCACCCAAGTCAAAGGCTTTGTATTTTACTGTGAAGGAGAATCCCATGGTAAAGTCAGGAATTGGAGACCCTAAGTATGTTTTATCCGAGTTGTCAGCGAAGCTGATTTTACCATCGCCGTTGACATCTACAAATTTAATGTCTCCTGGCTGTGCACCTTCTTGAGTCACTGGTGCATTGTCAATTTCTTCTTGTGTTTGATAGATTCCATCCATCTTGTATCCGAAGAAGTAGCCAATCTCATATCCTTCTTGAAAGCGTGTTGCAACATCACCACCAACACCAAAGCTCGCACCTGGGATATAATCTACACCGTTTGGAACGCTCATTACTTTGTTTGTAATCGTTGTGAAGTTTAGGCTCAAGTCAGTAGAGAGTGCTTTCTTTTTGTCAGAATGGTATGCCATTTCAACTTCTAGTCCTTTGTTGGATACGTCTCCCGCATTGATGATTGGCGGATATCCACCTGGACCATACGAACCAAGGATGGCAGTTACTTCAGGTTGGAATAGCAAGTCATACGTGTTCTTGATGAAGTAGTTTGTGGTGAAGTCCAACTTTTTCCAGAACGTCATATCCACTCCAGCGTTGAATTGTCGTGTTGTTTCCCATTTCAAATCTGGATTTGACGGACGGCCGATGGCTACCCCTTGAGTGATCACATCATCAAACACATAAACTCCCTCACCATTCAACAATGCGCGGTAAGCAAAATTTGGAATCTGGTCATTTCCAGATACCCCGTAACTTACACGAAGCTTCATGTAATCAATGCACTTGATGTTGTAGAATTTCTCGTCCGACACCAACCAAGCCACTGATGCTGTAGGAAAGAAACCATATCGGTTATTTTCACCAAACTTGCTAGAACCATCACGGCGCAAGATGAATGACACCATATAGCGGCTATCGTACGCGTACTCTGCACGAAGGAAAGCCGATAACAAACGCTCTTTAAACTCGTAAGAACCTGTGTTGTTCAAGAAGCCTCCCTCTGCCGTATTCGCCGAGATGTCAGCATATTCCAAAGAGTTGTTCGGAATGTTATAAGCAATTCCATTCAAAGAACGTCCAGATCGTTGGAAAGCTGAAACGCCTAAAGTTCCTTTCACACGGTGCACGGATGCAAACGTTTGATCATAATTCATGAAACTTTCGTACGTCAAATCGAGGAATGTTGAGCGCTCCTCATAGACTGCAGCGCCGCGTTTCAAGAACACACCATCAGAGATTTCTACGAGTGGTGACTCTAAATCTGCATTCAATGCTGTATTGGCATATTTTCCATCACCGTACCATACCAATGGAGAAAATACTTTCGTATCCACGATGGCATAGTTAAAGTTCAAGCGGTTTGTAAACGTAAAGTGCTCGTTGATGTCGTATACAAACTCTTCCTTACCTACGAACTTATTCGCTGTGTTCCAGTTGTATTGATTTTGAATTTGAGCTACAGGATTGATGATGTCATTTACTTGTGCTAAGTAGGAGAAGCTACCGTCTGCCATGTGAACCGGCTCATTTGGAAATGCATTGATGGTATTGTACAAGACTGAACCAAGGCCATTTTCAGGCAAGGTACTGCGGCTGTCCGAAGAAAAAAGCAACACCGAATTCAACTTCAATTTAGATGTCAAATCTGTGCTTAAGTTCAAACGTGCATTGTAACGCGAGAAGTTCGCTTTGCTGCCGCCAACGATCCCATCTTGATTGTAGAACCCTAGACCGAGCGAGTACTTTGTGTTGAAGGTTCCCCCACTCATGCTGATGTTGTGGCTTTGCACTGGCGACCGTTGAAACACAGAATCTTGCCAGTTTGTACCCACACCCAAGCTTGTATTGTTGAACGGTGGTGTTTGACCACCTGCAGCGAACATTTCATTTTTAATTACTGCATATTCGCGAGCATTGAGTAGATCCAATTTTCGCGATGTCTGTTGGATTCCATAGTAGCCATTGTATTCAACGGTAGGCTTGCTGTTGAGTTTGCCGTTTTTCGTTTCAACGATGATGACACCATTTGCAGCGCGCACCCCATAGATACCGGCCGTTGCATCCTTCAATACGTTGATTGATTTGATGTCTGATGGGTTTAGCGCGTTCAATCCCTCTGAATCGTAAACGACACCATCCACCAAGATCAAAGGGTCATTGTCCCCAAAGGTTGAGAGTCCACGAATACGGATATTCGATGATCCACCCGGAGAACCAGAGTTTGTGCTGATGGTCACCCCCGAAACCTGACCTTGAAGGGCTTGGTCCATTCGTGAAAGATTCAATTTCTCTACATCATCACCGTTGACTTTCCCGGTTGCTCCAGTTACTTCCTTGCTCGATGCCTCACCATAACCGACAACAACCATCTCCTCGATTTCCTGAGCATCCTTAATAAGGACCACATCGATAAGAGTACGTTTGCTGACAAGTACCTCTTGTTTTACAAATCCTGTATAAGAAAATACAAGTGTGAGATTGGTCGAGTCTGATGCTTTGATGGAGTACTTTCCATTGGCATCTGTCAAGACACCCGCATTTTGACCTTTTACTTTGACACTCACATATGGCATGCTTTCCTTCTTTTCATTTTTCACTGTACCCGTTACCGTAATACTTTGTGAAAATGAAATCAATGAAATGCAGCAGCCGACAAATAATAACAGTGTTTTATTGATCATAGCAATCGTTTAGTTGTTCGTAAAAGTAAATTATTTTTTAATTATATTACAAAGTACAATAACTTTTATTTTTGTTGCCGTAATGATGGCTTAATGGTCTAAACCAAAGCGCAAAGATTTTGTTTAAAGTGCCTCTGTAAAGTAGATCCGAACAGTCTCAACGTACGATTTCAATTGAACCAGATGTATTGACTCGTGTCCCATTGAGTAAGGTTGCACTAAATGTATACACATACGCCCCACTATTCAATGGCTTTCCTTTGAATGTGCCATCCCATGTTTCCGACTGATTTATCGACTCAAACACGCGTTCCCCCCAGCGGTCATATACAGAGATTTTCATAGTTTGAATGCAATTGCCGAATACGCGAAATGCATTGTTCGCTGATGGCCCATTGTTATTCGGAGAAAAGCGCGTGGGAATAAACACTTCATTGCATTCACCAACAACAATCACCGTAACGGAAGCTGTGTCGATGCAGCCATTGGTAGTTGTGCCCGTTAGCACATACGTTGTGGTAGAGATCGAATTCGCGATCGGATTTGGACAGGCAGCACAACTTAAAGTAGACGCATTTGACCAAGAATAGGTGTTTGCACCATTGGCAGATAACTGAATGGAACCACCTAAGGAAATGATTGGGTTTGATGGAAGAACATTTACTGCAGGCGCAGGATTCACTTGAACGGTTAAATCCGTTGATGTGGCGCAGAGCCCTGAATTCGGTGTAAAGGTATAGGTTGTTGTGCTTGTTGTATTTAATGCTGGTGACCAGCTTCCTGTTACTCCATTGTTGGAGGTTATTGGAAGGGTAAATGTCTGTCCTTCACAAATTGGGCTGATCTGACTAAACGTTGGTGCTGTAGGTGTATTTACAACGACTGTCATGGTTGTCGGATTTGCGCACTGATTCGAATTCGGGGTAAACGTATACGTGGTGGTATTTGTCGTGTTCAACGATGGCGTCCAGTTTCCTAGTACTCCATTGTTTGACGTACTTTGCAGTGTGAATGACTGCCCTTCACAAATGGGGCTGATCTGACTGAAGGTTGGCGATGCAACTGCATTTACTACGACAGTCATTGTTGTAGAATTTACACATTGCCCGGGATTGGGGGTGAAGGTATGGACAATGTTACCCGAAACAGCCGTTGAGACCATACCAGGATTCCACGTTCCTGTGATTCCTTCATTTGACGTTGATGGCAACATGACTTGAATCAAGATGTCATTCTGGCAATAGGGTCCCCACGTGGTGAATGTTGGCGTGGTTGACGGATTTACATTGACCGTTATGGTGGTTGGACTCGCACATTGTCCTGCGCTAGGGGTAAATGTGTAGGTCGTTGTGGCGTTGGTATTTATTGCTGGCGACCAAGTTCCTGTTATCCCGTTGTTCGCGCTTGTTGGCAAAGTGAAATTTCCACCTGAGCAAATCGGTGCTATTGGAGTGAATGTCGGTGTCACAGGATTTGAGCACGGGTTCGCATTTGGCGGAAGAATGCAACAATTGCCCCCTGCAGAAACATTGACCGTTTGATTGATCCAGCAATTGTATTGCGTTTGGTGAAAACGCAAGATTCCACCAGTTGCATTCAGAAAATAATAGACAACCTCATCGGGTGTATTGCCACCTCCTGCATTTGTTAGGGTGTCACATAGTCCAGCAACACCAACCATGAGCCCTCCCCATGGCCCTGCGCCATTTCCATGCGCGGGTGTATAGCCCACTGACGGGGGATTCATAGCTGGATTTATTGTTGTGATCCCCGCAGGAATGCCGCTTATCGTTGTTGGGAAATTACCTAAACTACAATTGTTGTTGTTTTGTGATGAATTGAATCCTGCATAAATCACCTGTGTGATATTTCCGACAAACGCTCCGGTGAAAGTGACTTGAATGGGCTCATAGGTGCAAATCCCAACCTTTAAATTCGGGATATTCTGATCCACATTGATGGTCAGAATTCCGCCATCATAATTTGAATAAATGATTAAGTTCCCCGAAGGATTGCAGATTTGAGCTATTCCTTTGAAAGACAAAAAGAAAAAAGCAAGAACGAAAAAACTAAGATTTTTCATGGCAAGTCAAAAAGTACAGTATAAAAATAATGTCAAAAGGTATTCAATCAACCAATTGGACAAAACTTAATACTTATAAATTCCCTAGCGCCTTTTTATGATTCAATGCTGATTTTAGCGCTTGTTCTGTCGCATTCAACATGTTCTTCATGATGCTGGTATATTCCGCATTCAATTTAGCAAGATCAGCACTCGATGCAGCACCAAGAGCAACTTTCTCTGTCATGCTTTTTTCACGCAGTTGATACGCCTCCAATTCTTTCGCACGCAGTTTCATTTCGAATTGAGCCAAACGGTAATTGTTTTGACTTTCAATGAGTTCACTTTGTGCCTGACGTTCTACATCGCTCAAGCGTTCTTTACTTTTTTCTGCCTCCAGCTGTGCGATTTTTGTCGTTTGCATGCGGAAACCTCCCTGGAAAATACTCAATTTGAGTTCAACACCGACGTACGAATAGGCATACCATGGATTGGCGCTCATGAGGTCGAATGTCTGGCGGAAAGCTTGGGTTGCCAAGCGGCCGTTCATATTTATTGTCGGCAAGTAATTCCATTTCGCCGCCTTGGAGATTTGCAACAATTCACTGGACGTTTGTTGTGCCAAACGCATGTCAGGACGGTTGGAAAGATCTGTTTCTG
>CALPWQ020000036.1 GCA_943327315.2 Chitinophaga pinensis | reverse complement strand
GTCTTTACCCCTACCTCAACAACAACCTATACGGTTACGGGAACAAGCAACGGGTGCACTGGAACAGACCAAGTCACTGTTTCCGTGAACAATGCACCAATCGTCAATGCAGGAGTGGATCAGTCCGTTTGTTCTGGGACAAGCGTTGTCTTAACAGCTACGGGCGCTACGACCTACAGTTGGAACAATGGCATTTCCAATGGAGTTGTCTTTACCCCTACAACAACAACAACCTATACGGTTACGGGAACAAGCAACGGGTGCACTGGAACAGACCAAGTCACTGTTTCCGTGAACAATGCACCAATCGTCAATGCAGGAGTTGATCAGTCCATTTGTCTTGGACAAAGTGTGACACTTGTTGCTTCTGGCGCTACGACCTATACCTGGGATCAAAACGTGACCAATGGTGTAGCTTTTTCACCGACGAACACATCCACCTACACAGTGACAGGAACCAGCAATCTGGGTTGCACAGATACCGATCAAGTGACCGTTACAGTGAACAACAGTTCGGCATCCACCGTCACACAAACCGCCGCGAATTCCTATACGATGAATGGCCAAACATATACGCAAAGCGGAACCTACACGCAAGTCATAGGCAATGTGTTCGGTTGTGACAGCACCATCACCTTGATTTTAACCATCAACACGTCGGGCTTGGATGAATTGAACAATGGAATACACGTTTATCCCAATCCAAGTGCTAAATTTCTGACCATTGATCTCGGAGAACATGGACATCAAACCTACCTTATTTTTGATGCAGCAGGCCGCGCGATACGCGAAGGGGAACTAACAACAGCGAAGTCTATACTAAATATCGAGGAACTTGCCCCTGGCATTTATTCACTAAAAATTGAAGAACTTGCTCATCCTGTTCGAATTATGAAAGAATGATATACGTATCTTTCCGAATAATTTGAAAACACATAAACCATGAAGCGAGTTGTTCTTTTCGTTGTGCTTACCTCTGTCGTGCTTATTGCTTATGTCAGTTATTGCAGCACCGTAAGCCATACGCAACATGAACAACAGCAAAATGAGGTGAATGTCCCGAAGACATCTCAGTCTGAGGTTGAAAATGACGATCGAGATACGACAAAATTTAGTGGCAAAGACTTAGAACTCCCGTCAGTTAAAAAAGGTGAGCAAGTGATTCGTCATGCTGGGTATTCGTTTGTGTATAATGAAACCTACGAGCAGGCGGCTTGGGTAGCGTATGTATTGACTGAAAAAGAAACAGAAAAGCTTTACGACAGAACGGACAAATTTATTCCGGATCCTACAGTGAGCACTGGTTCTGCCGCGGATGCGGACTACAGTGGTTCGGGCTATGACCGCGGTCACTTGGCACCAGCCGCCGACATGGGGTGGTCGTCAACCACGATGGCAGAGTCGTTTTATTTCTCCAACATGAGTCCACAAGTTCCTGGATTCAATCGCGGCATTTGGAAACGTTTGGAAGAACAAGTACGCAGTTGGGCCATCGAATACGATACCGTCTATGTGGTAACTGGCCCCGTATTGAAAGGAAGCATGGGAAGCATTGGCGCCAACAAAGTGGCCATACCCAATTACTACTATAAAGTCATTCTCGACATGCATTCCAAACCTCATCAGGCCATTGGTTTTGTCATGGAGAATGCTTCAGCCAGTGGCGATCTGAGCAAGTTTGCTGTTTCAGTTGACAGTGTGGAGCGTTTTACAGGGATTGACTTTTTTCCATCCTTGGATGATGGAGCTGAAACCACCCTTGAAAAAACAGTATGTACGTCGTGTTGGACATGGGAGATTAGTCATCCAAGCAATTCTGGAGAGACGAAACCAGCAGGAGGCGAATCGGTTCAGTGCAGTGGAACTACGCAGGCGGGAACACGTTGTAAGCGCATGACGTCAGACCCAAGCGGTCGGTGTTACCAGCACCAATAAAAAAAGGCGCCACATGGACGCCTTCAAAATGTATGATAAATCGGTTCGCAGATTAATGCTCTTCCTTATCTTCTAAAATTCTCTTCGGGCGCATTTTTTCGAAAATACCCAAGGTAATCCAAAACGGAACGATAAATCCAAGAAGGAACAACAACATCCAAAATGCCATTCCGGCAATAACAAGGAAAAGTACGATACCAAATACGCTCATGGTTGTAATATTTAGGGTCAAAAGTAAGAAAAAAAAGAAACCTGCAAACGAATAATGATATAATTTGTTGCTAATGCAATTTGATGCCTTCGGCAATTCGTGGAGATTGACAACATTGTTGTTCACTACAAATTTGCGCAGCAATCCAAATCCGCAGGATCTAATTTGCGCAGCAACCAAAATCCTAATCCTCATTTGCGAAGCAATCAAATTCCGCAGGACCAAATTTGCGAAGCAATCAAATTTTTAATCCACCCCACTATTGAAGCGTAAAATTAATCGGCACTCTCACCCGAGTCCTCACTTTCCCTGAAGGCATCTCCCCTGGAATCCAATTCGGGAAAGAACGAACAACACGCGCAGCTTCACGGTCCATGGATTGAAATACGCCACGTTCCACACTGACATTCGACACAGAACCATCGCGTTCTACAACGAAAGAAAGGTATATTCTTCCTTGCATATTCATCTCGATGGCATCATCAGGATAATTCAAATTTTCATTGATAAATTTCTGCATTGCAGCTGTTCCCCCAATAAATTGGGCATCCTTTGCTGGAATCTCAACGATTTCAATATCGACATCGACTGTTCCAAAATCGAGGTCAAGATCTCCTGTTTTTACCGTAATGCCACCCACTCCAACGTCGCTTTTCACATTCGTCGACGTATTGCTTGTTTGATTGATGTTGGAGTTCACATCTTGAGTAATGTTCAATGTCGGTCCAGTAGTTGATACATCTGACGCCTTAACTACCTCTGGAATTGGGTCAGCAAGCTTCGGGATATCCTTTTGAACCTCCTCAATCACTAGAATCTCTTGTGCCGCAACTCTATGCTTTTGCATATCATTCTCAAGGGGTGATTTATAGGTAAAGGCTGCCAATGTAAAGGCTCCGCTTGTCAATAATCCCAGTTGAAAAAAGACAATTCTCTTCCGCTCGAGGTCGTACCTCGAATTTTTCTTAGCGTTCATAACTTTTAGATTTAATATTTACTTGAACTGGTAATTTCAAATGCCGTGCCATTTTTTCAATTACTTGTATTTCAATTACTTGAGTGTTTTTATTTGTTATTTTTTGGTTAAGATGAATCCATAAAACGTAGGGAAATGATTTGACTGATGCATTACATCGCATTCAAACAAGCGACATTAAACACTTAATAGTCGTTTTTACTTACCTTAGTAGCACATTTTGTAAAGGTGACTAAAACGAAAAAACATATTCTAACTGTAGAACAAGAATACGATTTTGAAATGATTGGCATTTGTTCTCACCACAACGATTATCGATTGGCGTGGGGAATTAATGAACGCATAGGAATCAACCTTTTGCGCTCCAAAGAAGAATATGTCGCTACCAACAAAAAGGGACAGCGGATTTCAGATCACTCGATGTACGAATTTAAGGATGTCGATAACTTCACCGAATATTACCTTGTCAAAAACAAGAGTTTGGGTAAATTTCTGATTCCAGAGAAGCCAATGATTGACTATTTCTTGTTTTTGTACGAGAACTACTCGTGGGAAACGGAAAAGCTCATTACTGAATTGAGAGAGGTTCAAAGCATTCTAGGGGTATTTTCGTTTGATCCCGAAGAAATTGAGTCAACAGAACAACTAATTTTTAATTAAAACAGGTCAATGCACCCGATTACAAAAAAAACCAAAATTGTCGCGACACTCGGTCCGGCATCTAGTGATAAAAATACCTTGCGTCAAATGTTCCTCGAGGGACTAAATGTTTGTCGTTTAAATTTCAGCCATGGGGCATACGAAGATCATGCTGCGGCGATTAAAATAATCCATGAGCTCAATGAAGAAACAGGATTGAATGTTGCCATTCTCGCTGACCTTCAAGGACCAAAAATCCGGACTGACTTAATGACGGATAATGGCGTTGAGCTCATCACAGGTTCAGAAGTGACTGTCGTTACTGAAAAAATTCTTGGAACGGCTGAGCGCTTTTCGATCAATTATTCACAGCTTCCTCAAGATGTAACTCCGGGTGAGCGCATCTTGCTCGATGACGGTAAAATTGCCCTAGAAGTGATCAGTTCAGACGGTTCAAAAGAAATTCGTTTACGTGTCATTCACGGCGGTATTCTTTCGTCAAAAAAAGGGGTAAACTTCCCCAACACAAAAATCTCTATGCCTTCTCTAACTCCTAAGGATTTGTTGGATTTAGAATTTGCGCTAGATCAAAATGTGGATTGGGTTGGATTGTCATTCGTGCGTTCGGCAAGGGACATCATCGAATTAAAACACATCATTGCGTCACGAAAGTGCAAGGCAAAAGTGATTGCTAAGATCGAAAAGCCAGAAGCCATTGACGATATCGATGAAATTATAAAGGAGAGCGATGGCTTGATGGTTGCGCGAGGAGACCTTGGTGTTGAAATCCCTTATCAGAATGTACCAATCATCCAAAAGATGTTGATCAACAAGTGCATCTTAATGGCTCGACCAATCATCGTGGCCACACAGATGATGGAGAGTATGATTTCGAACATCACGCCAACCCGTGCTGAGGTAAATGATGTTGCCAATGCGGTATTAGATGGCGCTGATGCGGTGATGTTGTCGGGCGAAACTTCTGTCGGTAAATTTCCAGTTGAGGTGATTCGTACCATGGCGAATATCGTGAAGGAGATGGAGAAGTTTGATGGCATCTACAACAAAGAAGAAATTCCTGAGAAAAATCAAGAACGCTTTATTTCTGATTCAATCTGTTTCAACGCCTGTAGATTATCTCAACGTGTGGAAGCTAGCGCGATAATTACCATGTCGTTCTCTGGTTACACCGCATACAAAACAGCTTCTCAACGACCAAAAGCACCTATTTATGTATTCACAAGTAACCAACAAATTCTAACACAATTGAATTTGGTTTGGGGAGTTCGTGCGTTCTATTATGACAAACATATCAGTACCGACCATACCATTGCAGACATAAAATATTTGCTTAAAAAAGCAGAATTGGTGCAACAAGGCGACTTAGTTATTAATATTGCATCAATTCCATTGGAAGATCTTGGAAGTTCAAATATGTTGAAATTGAGTTATGTAGAGTAATGAAACACTGTCTAAACATCATATTGATATTCTTTGCTGTTCAATGGAGCAGTGCAAATGAACCATTAAAATTGTTGTGTGATGTCGATGTTACCATTCTAGAAGGCGATGCCATTTCATTTTGTTCTTCAGACCCAAATTTCCTGCATGCTACTGTTGGATTCATTGCCTACGCTTGGACTGGTCCTCAAACGGGTAGCACCTCATCACTTCAACCGACATCCAGTGGTCAATATGTTGTTACGGCCATTGATGCTCTAGGTTGTGTCTCTAAAGATACCATTCAAGTAACCATTAATCCATCTCCTGTGGGTGTTCTTATTTCTTCGGAGGGAAATGTACTTTGCCCTGAAGGACCGGGCTCATTGTTGAGTTTAACAGAACCTTTTGCCTCATATCTTTGGAGTGACGGAAGCACCAACACGACACTGCAAATTCAGCAAGGCGGAACCTACACCGTAACTATTGTAGATTACAAGGGTTGCGCTGGAACATCTGCAATTACAATTCTTCAGCCTAATTTTGGATTAACACTGAACGGTTCAGAAACGGTATGCAGTGGTTCAACAACCACACTTGTAGCAAGCGGAGGAAGCACTTATCTTTGGTCAACAGGAGAGACAAGTTCTAGCATTGTGGTTTCACCAACTGCAAACACATCGTACTCTGTCACCATAATGAGCGGCAGCTGTTCAACTACCCTGACACAGAACATCTTTTACCTCGACATCCCTGCAGCAACAATTGAAGACACTTTTTACGTGAGTCCAGGTAGCTTTGTAGAACTTTTTGGACCTGATGGTTACACCTCTTACACTTGGACTCCTTATTACGACTTGTCCAATTTCTCCACGCAAATGACCAGTTTCATTGGCGATTCAACCACTCATTTTAATGTATATTCTACTGCTCCAAACGGTTGTGAGCGCAACGACAGCATTGTTGTCATCGTGCTGAATTTTGATACGCCTACAGGATTTTCCCCGAATGGTGATCTAATTAACGACCTATTTGTAATCCCAGGCATCGAAGTGTTCAATGCAAATCTCACTGTGTTCAACCGCTGGGGAGATAAGGTCTATGAAAGCGCACCTTATCAGAACGACTGGGACGGAACATGTGGCACCCCCTTGTGTATAGGAAAGGGACAACTTCCGGAAGGAACCTATTATTATTCAATCACTGTTTCGTCTAGTCAAATCGACGGTTTCACAACGATCAAGCGATGAAAAAAGGACTGCTCTTTATCTTACTCATAGCATGCACTTTCCCCACAAGGGCGCAAAATGTCTTTCGCTATTCGCAGTTCAATTTTTTGAAAGCGATGTACAATCCTGCGGCCCTAGCTTCAGATGCTCAACTTTCGGCTGATCTCGTTTACCGCAATCAATGGGTTGGGCTGGCCGGGGCGCCAACAACAATTGGGATGAATGTTGCCAGTGAATTGACTTCAAACATGGCGCTAGGAATCAATTTTTGCAGTGATAAAATCGGTTTGAATCAATCGACATCTGTTTCTGCGATGTATTCCTACCGTGTGGTTTTCGCTGATCGACAGTATTTATCTCTAGGCCTTGGTATTGGCGCAGACAATGTTATATTCGATTACGCAGCGGCAAGCACAACCATGCCTAATGATCCCGCTTTTTCGCAGAGTTACAACCTTTGGAAATTAAACGCATCTCTAGGGGCCTATTTTCGTTCGTCAAAAGGATATGTTGGACTTAGTGTTCCACAACTTTTTCAGCAAACACCAAGCGGACCTGAAAGCGGGTTTACCATACCGCGTTGGCATTACATGTTGATCGGAGGATACTTTTTTGAAATTGGAAAAAATGCCTATTTCAATCCGAACATTCAACTCAAGTACACGAAAAATGCACCAATTCAAGGAGACATCCTGCTTCGCGGAGTCTTTGGATCTGTAGGAGTAAGTTTAGGATACCGCACTGAAAACGCCCTCATTGCGGGTGCTGATTTCATGATTGCTGGAAAATTCCGAGTAGGCTATTCCTTCAATTACGGCATTGGTTCACTTACGCGTGCCAAAGGCGCTTCTCATGAAGTTCACCTTGGTTTTGGATTGCCTTACTATTACACGACTGATTCCTTCGGAGGCGGGAAATTCCTAGGTAAAAATGGGAAATTTAACCGCAACTATCAGCTGCGCTACAGCCGATCGAAGAATCTACATCGTGTAAAAAGCTAGTTGTAAACAATTGAGGTTTTCACGTGTTAAAAAAAATTGAAAATCAACGAGCAGCAAACCTCGAATTTGTGAGTAACATGTGGACATTTTTACGTCCGGCTAGCCGCTCTATTCTTTTTTGCTGATGTATATTTGCACCCTAAATAAATCCCGTCTCTAATGAGTACTTTCTCTACCCGTCACATTGGTCCGAGCGAATCGGAAAAGACACAAATGTTGAACAAAATTGGCGTTTCCTCTGTGGAAGAGCTGATAGGCAAAACAATTCCAGCGCATATTCGACTGAATCGTGAGTTGAACATCACTGATGCCATGTCGGAACAGGAGTACTTGCAACATATTACAGCGCTTGGAAAACAAAACCAAGTGTTTCGCTCATTTATTGGTCTAGGATATAACGAAACGATTGTTCCATCAGTTATTCTGCGCAATGTACTGCAAAATCCAGGATGGTACACCGCATATACGCCTTACCAAGCCGAAATATCTCAAGGACGTCTTGAAGCGCTTTTGAATTTTCAAACAATGGTATTGGAGTTGACAGGCATGGACATCGCCAATGCTTCATTGCTAGACGAAAGTACAGCTGCCGCAGAAGCCATGATCATGTTCTGGAATTCACGTTCACGCAGCGATGTGAAGGAGGGAAAAAATCGCTTCTTTATTTCTGCGACATGCCTCCCACAAACAATTGATGTGGTTGAAGGTCGAGCTAAAAATCTTGGGATTGAATTGGTCGTGGGTGACCAACACACGCAAGATTTGAGCAATGGATTCTTTGGAGCCTTAATTCAATATCCAGACGCAAAAGGTGTTGTTCACGACATCAGTGGATTCATCACATCAGCCAAAGCTTTGGGTGTTCAGGTTGCTGTTGCTGCTGATATTTTATCTCTTGTCTTACTTCGTTCACCTGGATCATTAGGCGCCGATGTGGTCTTGGGTTCTTCTCAACGCTTCGGTGTTCCAATGGGATATGGTGGTCCTCATGCTGCATTTTTCTCTGCAAAAGATGACTACAAACGTACTATGCCCGGAAGAATCATCGGTGTGTCGAAAGATGCAGATGATAACTTGGCACTTCGTATGGCCCTTCAAACGCGTGAGCAACACATCAAACGCGACAAAGCGACATCAAACATATGCACTGCTCAAGCACTTCTTGCTGTAATGGCAAGCATGTATGCGGTTTATCACGGTCCAGACGGATTGCGTTCCATTGCCTTGCATTGCCATTCACTAGCGACAAAAACTGCTCTTGGATTGAAGTCCATGGGGATTGAGCTTGGAGGAGATTCATTCTTCGATACGCTGTGGGTGAAAGGCATTTCCTCTCCTGCTCTTCGCAATGCAGCGGAAGCGGCAGAAATGAACTTCCATTACATCAACGAAACAGAACAATCGATTAGCTTCGGTGAACCACATACGCTGGCTGACGTGAACGCGATCTTAGCTGTATTTGCTAAGGTCACTGGAAAAAGTGCATCTTCTTTGCCCGAACAAACAAGCAGTATCTCGACTGAAAAGTTGCGTGCGGATGCTGTTTTCACACACCCAACCTTCAACCGCTTCCATTCTGAATCGAAAATGATGCGTTATTTGAAGCGTTTGGAAAACAAAGATCTTTCGCTCGTTCACAGCATGATTCCACTGGGGTCATGTACGATGAAGTTGAATGCTGCCTCAGAACTTATTCCAATCACAGATCCTCAATTCGCCAACATGCACCCATTTGCTCCGCTAGAGCAGGCTGCAGGGTATCACGCCATGTTCCGCCAATTGGAAAAAGATTTGTGCGAGTGCACAGGCTTTGCGGCCATGTCTTTGCAGCCAAATTCAGGAGCGCAAGGAGAATACGCAGGTTTGATGGTCATCAAGGCATTCCATGAATCACGTGGCGATCATCACCGCACGAAAATGATTATTCCTTCATCGGCTCACGGTACCAACCCGGCATCTGCTGTAATGGCAGGTTTTGAAGTGGTGGTAACAAGCTGTGACGAAAATGGAAACATCAATATCGATGAGTTGCGTCAAGTGGCTGTAGAATTGAAAGATTCTTTGGCTGGATTGATGGTGACTTACCCATCTACACACGGGGTATACGAAGAAGGTATCCGCGAGATTACATCGATCATCCACGACAATGGTGGTCAGGTGTACATGGACGGTGCCAACATGAATGCACAAGTAGGATTGACAAATCCAGGAAATATTGGTGCCGACGTGTGCCACTTGAACTTGCACAAGACCTTCGCCATTCCTCACGGAGGTGGTGGACCAGGAATGGGCCCAATTGGCGTTGCTGCTCACCTTGCGCCATTTATCCCAGGAAGCCCAGTCATTCATGCGGGTGGTGAACACGCCATTCACGCGATTTCTGCAGCACCTTATGGTTCTGCGTTGATCTTATTGATTTCTTACGGGTACATCAAAATGCTTGGAGCCGAAGGATTGCGTCATTCCACTGAAATCGCGATCGTGAATGCAAACTATATCGCTGCTTCATTGAAAGGACATTACGATATCCTTTACACAGGTAAGAATGGAACGGTAGCCCACGAAATGATTTTGGACTGCCGCGATTTCAAGAAAACGGCTGAGGTAGAAGTAGCCGACATGGCGAAGCGATTGATTGACTTCGGATTCCATGCACCAACGGTTTCTTTCCCTGTGGCTGGTACCTTGATGATTGAGCCGACTGAATCAGAAGATAAAGAAGAGCTTGATCGTTTCATCACAGCGATGATTAAAATCCGCGAGGAGATCAAAGAAATCGAAAACGGTCATGCCGACAAAGAAAATAACCTCTTGAAAAATGCACCGCATACGGCGGACTGCATCATCAATAAAAATTGGGATTACCCCTATACACCACAAGAAGCCGTGTATCCAGTGGCCTATTTGAAGGAGTTCAAATATTGGGTACCAGTGCGACGTGTAGACAATGCATACGGTGACCGCAACTTGGTGTGTTCATGTCCAAGCATTGAAAGCTATAGAGATGTGGTGGCATAATCGAAACATTACAACATAAAAAAACCGCTAATCTCTTAGCGGTTTTTTTTATACAATCGTTTTCGATTAATTCTTCTTCACATACTCCTCAAACGACTTCATCGTAACCGATACAAACCCCGCTTTTTCCGTTGCAGCCAGGTACTTCGCCAATTGTGCGATTTGGATTTCTTTGAAACGTTTCTTCGCCTCAGTAAAAGAGGTTTGTAGCATGGTCAAACTTTCGAGCTGTGTTGCGGACGGTGCGCCGTAATAGGCACCTATCGTGCTGAACAAATCACCAATCTTTTCGCGCAGTTGTTTTTCTGCAGCCCCTACATAATTGTCTCCAGTGGTAATCACCAGCGTTTTCTTCAATGCCATTAAATCCGTGTTGAACTTCAGTGCTTGCTTCTTTAAACTTGCATTTTCCTTCATGACTTTTTCCGAGTGCGCCAGATATTCATCGATCTGATAGACCATATAGGCCAACTCTTCCGTCATGACATACATCGTTTTCACCGTTTCCTGCTGTTGCAAACGCTCCTCTTTCGTGAACATTGATTTGTTCGGATACGTTACCTCAATGATCGTCTCGAATTTCTCCGTTCCTTTCATGATCACTGCCTTGTATTTACCTGCAGGCACGCGTGGGGCAAACATCGCTCCTCCGGCAATGGTCTTTCCAGTAGCTACCATTGGTGCCATGGAATTGAAGCCCCATTCCACGATATTGATGCCTTTCTGCTTTCCTGGTGAAAGTGACGTAATCCATTTGTCATTTTCATCGTAAATGTCCAAAGTCATTTTACCGAATGTGTGGCGGCTTGATAGGTAATAGATAATTTTTGCCGATGATGATGGATTGGCACCGACAAACTGTGTCTCGCCACTTGAACCCCCAAAGTTGCTGGTTTCGTCCATTTCATAAGGCATTGTTTTAAAGAAATGCAATTTTTTCGCCTGCACTTCTGGTGTCAATTGACGCAAGGGACTGATGTCGTCGATGATAATGATTCCGCGTCCATGTGTCCCCAAGATGATGTCATTGGTGACAGGATGCTCCTCGATGTAATGCACGGCCACAGTTGGAACACCATTCGTGAATTTTAACCAATTCTTCCCTCCATCAATCGTGATAAACAACCCAAACTCCGTCCCGAGGAACAATAAATTTGGATTGATCCGGTCTTCTTGAAGATTGCGCGCAAAACCACTAATGTCCGAAGTCACGATGGATGTCCATGATTTACCTGCGTCTGTTGTTTTGTACACATAGGTCGTCATGTCATTTTTTGTGTGGCCATCGAAGACTGCGTACGCTGTATTGATGTCGTGGACACTTGCCTCGATGTGGTAGCACCATGTTTTCGCGGGTAAACCTTTCACATTCAAGGTAAGGTTTGCCCATGTTTTCCCGCCATCTTTGGTCAGCTGTACATTTCCATCATCTGTACCCACCCAAATCATGTTGGCATCCAGCGGAGATTCAGCGATGGTAAAGATGGTACAATGGTTCTCAGCACCTGAGTTGTCCGCTGAAAGTCCTCCCGATGCTTCTTGCTGTTGTTTCGTAGGATCATTGGTGGTCAGGTCTGGGGAAATCTTCACCCAGTTATCCCCTTTATCGTTGGAGCGGTGTACAAACTGACTTCCGATGTACAAACGATCTGGTTCGTAGAGACTTGTGGTGATCGCCGCATTCCAATTGAATCGGAACTTCGGATCGCCTTGCACAGGAAAAGGTTTGATTACCTTCACTTGCTGAATTTGCTTGTCGTAGCGCCATACGCCTTCCGCACCTTGCATTTCAGAATACACGATATTTGGATTCGTTGGATGAGGATATACACGGAAGCCATCGCCGTACCCTACAGAATTCCAATCGCGCGCTTCGATTCCGCCCGGACTAGCCGACGGACCAAACCACGAACCGTTGTCTTGCAATCCGCCGTAAATGTTATATGGCGTTTGATTGTCCACACTCACATGATAAAACATGCAAATCGGCAAATTCTCAATCATTTCCATGGTTGTTCCCCCATTCAATGAACGATACAAACCGCCGTCGGTGGCTGCAAAGATTTTCTCGGGATCATTCACATCAAACCAGATGTCATGAATGTCGGAGTGCATCATTCCCAATCCTTTGAATGTTTTTCCTCCGTCATGTGAAATGGAACCCGACAATCCCGCTTTGGCTACGATGTCTGGATTTTTTGGATCTACAGTAATCCGTGAAAAATAGAATGGACGAACCGTCAACTCAAAATTGCTGTTCAGGTGTTTCCACGTTGCACCTGCATCATCGGAACGATACAATCCTTTTTCTTCTGCTTTTTCGGCTTCTATTACGGCATAAAGGATACTTGGATTCGATGGTGCTATAGTCACTGCGATTCTACCCAAGTTTCCTTTCGGGATGCCGTTGTGAATTTTATTCCATGTCGCTCCACCGTCGGTACTTTTGTACAATGAACTATTTACACCTCCAGAATTGAAGGAATATGCCGTACGACGAAATTCCCAAAATGCTGCGTACAAAATTTTTGGATTGGTAGGGTCCATCACGATTTCAGAACAACCTGTCGTGGCATTTACATACAGAACTTTTGTCCATGTTGCTCCACCATCCGTAGTTTTATAAACACCTCGGTCTTCGCTGTCCCCCCACAAGGCACCCATAGCTCCGACGTATACCGTTTTCGGGTCTTTCGGATGCACTTCAACCGCACTGATGCGTTCTGTTTTCTCCAAGCCCATGTTCTTCCAGTTCTTGCCACCATCAACCGTTCTGAATATTCCAGCTCCGATCGACACACTGTTGCGTGTCCACACTTCACCTGTCCCTACCCAAACGGTATTGTCTGGATCGGAAGGGTCAATGCATACAGCACCAATGGACTGTGGTAATTCTTGCAAACCGCCATCAAAAATTGAGTTGAACAGCACACCCCCATCTTGGGATTTCCATACGCCACCCCCAGCTGTTCCAATGTAGATTACTTTTGAATCGGTGGGGTGTCCTTCGATATCTGTAACACGCCCACTCATGAGCGCTGGGCCAATGTGTCGTGCCTTAAGATCCCCAAAAAGCTCTAAGCCTTTCAGAATGGAAACTTGAGAATAAGTAGCTGAAGCGCATAGCACAACAGCCATAGAAAAGAGAATTTTTTTCATGGTTCAGAATTAAAGACATGTACATAGTGACACGCTTGGATAGAATGATTATTCGCCTGGGAAAAGGAAGATTTTATCTTCGAATTTTTGGTTGAGCACGACTTTTTCAAATTCAATGGTTTGACCTTCACCATCCTTCAGACGTTGCATCATAGAAAATGGGAAATAGACACCATCAACCTCTTGGTAATCCGAATATACGGTTTGAGAAATATTGCCTTTCATTTCACCTGAAGGAATTTCAGCTTCCACAACAATCGGAACGAAGTTCTCTTTATCTATGTAATAGAACTCCACATTCGGCACTTCTTTTCCATCAACGAGAAGAGGCTTTTTGGTTAATTTAATTTTGAAGCATTCAGCACCTTCTATCGTTTCATTCGGAAGCAATTCAATGCTGTAGCCATTTGCTTTGTAATTGATCAAGGGAGAAAAGAAATCACCAACAGAACGCTTGATATTTTCAGTTTCTTCGGCATCATTTTTTTCTGGCTTCATCGTCATAAAACTTGTTCCCCAAGCCGTTTTCCCATCATAGGCCATTTGCACCATCTCTTGGCCTTGGAAAGTAATTTTCATCAATGAACGTCCGTCACGGAGGGAAATCATTTCTATCGGAATTTTCATTCCGCCATAATCGACAGATGCCTTCATTTGAACGCTAGTAATGGATTTCAATTTGTCGGAACCACCAATGTTCTTGATGTATGTTGCTACAATTTCCTCCGCCGTTTGGCTAAAAGAGAGAATTGAAATGAATGAAAACGCGAGGAACAAAGAGAATTTAGTCATAATGAAAGAGTTTTGTTTTTTTAGTTGGTGAGATGAAGATACTACTTAAGTTAGTAAAGCTTGTCGAAAAAATGTTAAATAGAAACTTCGATTTTAAATTTCTCACGGATACACGAAGTCTTCACCCGCTTTTAACCACAGAATATCTGGCAAGGAGGATGCATTTTCATAGTGTTTCTGTGCCAATTTTTCCACCAAGCCCTTGCCCATTTTTTGTTCATCGTGCGTGGTGATGAGTTTTTTCGCCTTTGTTATTTCCTGCAATTGCATGGCCTTGTGAAGGCCTAAATTGATGGTGCCACCCAGCCAAAATGGTAAGGTATAGTTTGTCGTAGTGGCAATCAACACATCGACACAAGGGAGCGATTTTACGCGTGAACCATGCGGAGAATAGAGCAATTTTCCGGCATCTGTATGAAACACAAACGAATTGTGCACTGGATCTAATAGAGATCCACTTCCAATCTTTTCAATAGGTATTTCTGCTTCTTCAAGGGGTACTAAATTCTTGAAATGTACCCATTTAGCAATCTTTTTCTGAACAGCGCGGTCGGCAATCACAGGAATTTTTCCATCCATCTGAAGCAGCGTTTCCTTGTTGCAATGGTCCGTAAAAGGGTGTGAAATGAAGATGAAGTCCACTGGTCCCAACTCCGAAATCGTTGGCTGCGTGTTGATATGAAATTGCTCGCTGAACCACGGATAAAAATCCACCTGTGAGGGTGTAAACCAAGGATCGACAAGGTATCGTTTTCCATTCAAGGTCCACATCCAAGAGGAATCATCGTTCAATTTTAAGAGGTGCATCTGTTCTTCATTCGATTTAAACAAACTGATTTTTCACGGACAACATGCGCTCAAAAGCTTCAGTCAAAATTCCTTCTGACGTCGCGTAGCAAATACGTATGTGTCCCTCAGAGGATTCTTCAAACCAATTTTTCCCCCCAGGAACAAGCGCTACGTGTGACTTGTCCATTATGGCTTTTACCCATTGCTCGGAGCTTCGTTCCGTTGAGATTAATTTGGGGAAAGCCAAGTAGGTGGAATTGGGCGACACAGACGAAAAGGCATCCATTTTATCAATAAAATCCAAGGTCAAAGCCCTCATTTTTTTTAGGTGAATGAGAAACTCGTCCAGCCAAAACCTTGAATCCATCAATGCTGCTATTCCAGCCGCTTGAGCAATGCCTGATAAGCCAAATGCCGTTGAATGGTGCTTTGAGACATACAGTATTTTTTGGTAAGTCAACTCATCAGGCGCAATGATGTAGCCAATACGCAGACCTGCCAAGCCAAAGTTCTTCGACAAACCAGAAACAATGATGCGCTTCGGATAATCGTTTAAGCTCCTTGAAGCAATGCTCGTAACCGTTTTAAAGTAATCGATATCTGCCCAAATTTCATCGGAAACAATCCATAAATCATGGCGTTCTGCGAAAGCAATGAGCGCGTTCAGCTGGTCTACTGAAATGGATAAGCCCAAGGGATTGTTCGGGTTACAGATAAATAGCGCTTTGGTCCTTTTGTCCACAAGACTATCCAAATGGGACATATTAAATTCTCCCGTATTCTTGTCTAAACGTGTTGTTCTAACTTCTGCTCCTACGTTTTCAATTGACTTTCGAAAAAGAAAATCTACAGGATCTGGTATGATGGCATTGTCACCACGATTGAGTACACATTGCGCAGCTGTAAACAAGCCAAATGCTGCACTATTCACTGGAAGAATGCAGGTGGCATCAACAGGTGCATTGTGTCGCTGATCAAACCATTGAGCAATGGCCTCTTTGAATTCCATCAGACCTTCAGCCGGACCGTAGGAAAAATAACCGTCCTTGCTGTAATCGTGAATGGCTCTTACAATTGGTTCGGCCACAGGAAAATCAGGGTCAGCTGCTGTAAGTGGAATAATGCCATCATTCAAGGTTGCCCAGCGGTAATTATAGGCCTTCTCGCGCAGGCTCAGTAGATTTACTTTATCGTCATCAAATAATCCCATCCTATTGAATTGAAAGAGGTAATCTAAACGTCTTTGTATTTGGCAGCTTCAAAAAATCCTCGAGCAAGGCGTCACCTTCATCAATATGGTTTTGAACTGCATCTTTGCGAATCTCGTAATAATGTTCAAATACTTCTTCCGTAGTTTCCTCCCAATCTTGGTGAGACAGGAGTGTCAAGAGGTATGCGGCATCTTCGAGTGCTGAATTGGCACCTTGACTCGTAAAGGCCAATAAGGGGTGAGCGGCGTCGCCTAGAAAGACAAGGTTTTTATAGCTAAATGCCGGCAACAAATCCATGCGCTGAGCCGTCCATAAAAATGCATGCTCAAAGTCTGTTGCATGGATAAGTTCTTTAAAAACAGATGGGTAATCCAAGATGCTTTGCGTGACATACTCTTTCATCGCATCCGATGAATGAATGGGGTCTAAGTCTTGATTGATCTGCAAGTACCATATGTAGTTTCCGTCCCCTAATGGAAGCATCCCCATAAACTTGCCATTGGCCGTGTCGACGACCTTCAAAAACACATCTTGAGGAACATCTAGGTGAGGCAAATAGGCCGTGCCAACAATTTCGCGCTCAGGCAATACGACTAGCTCATTTTCGGGAAAAACTTGTGTTCGCAGTTTTGATCTCACCCCATCTGATGCAAAGTAGACCTCCGAATTGATGGATTGATTGTTCGATAAATGTATCCGATTCACGTACTTAGTGTCCGTGCCAATTTCGAGTGCTTCTAAACCATATTGGGTATAATCTTCGATTATCCTGGAAGAAAACAAATCAAAATAATCCTCTCGACTTATGGCAACACAATCCGTCAATTCATGTTCGGCCAACAATCGATTGGCTGGAGAAACAGCCCGAAATAGGTTGATGGCATTTCCTGTTTTGTACAACTCGCTTTTCAGTCCAATCGCATCCAAAGCATTGATGCCATTTTTCAATAAAATGAAGCCAAGTCCACGAAAACTATCCTTTTTTTGTCGATCGATTGATTGTGTAATCACCCCACTCATTTCAAGAATGGTTTTAACATACGTTCCACAGACTCCCGTTCCTAGGACGGCAGCGTTGTTGAATAAAAATCCATCCTTTTTCAGCTTGAAAGGCGTTGAATTGTTTCGGTAATATTCGACCGATCCATGAAGTTCGCGAATCAGAATTCCTTCCCGCAATAAACTGCGAAGCTCTTGGCGAACAAGCTTTTCACGAAATCCACTCAGCAAAATAATTTCCGATAAACTCAAACGCTCATAGTCACTTAACACCTCAGAAACCAAGCGAGTTTTTACCTGTTTCCTTGGATTTCCGTTTGTTAATTCATTTAATATTCGTTCCCAATCGGCATACATATCATTTAGAGATACACTGTCAGACAGGTCGATACTTTTAGCGTTTTCTCCTTCTTCATTGATGAAAACAAGAGAAGGATAATGGGTAATGTTGAATTGGTTTTTATCGTGTTTTGCTTCGATAAACTTTTGATACACATTGGAACTGCCCATATCCGCAAGAAATGTTGGCACATCGAGTCCAACCTGATAGGCCGCAGTTACCAAGTGTCTGTTTTCGCTAATGTCTTTGTTCTGAAGAAACAACATCTCACGGACAACCCTGATGAACTTAATCGCTTTTTCAGGACTTTGAATTTCTGCGGCGTAAAAAGCTAGAGATGCAGGGATAGATGATGCAATTGGTTTTTTTGCCCAAATGCTTCCATCGAGTTGAATGCCATACCGCGAAGATTCAGTGTTCCATAATTTCTGAAGATCCGCTGCTGATTTTTCGGGGCTTTGTCCTGCGAAAACATCCCATGAATCAAGAAGGCCACCCATACGAATTTCAAGATCAATGATCGCCGAGTATTCACTGAGTAGTTTTTTTACATAAGAATCAGCGATCCAGCAGGTGGAACAAACAGGGTCAGAGAAGTAGATTAAATGAACCCGCCTTTTATTCAGCTTCGTATCCGTCATGCAGCAGCAGTTTTAACTCTTTTCAACTTGAGAGGATTAATGATACTGAAAATTTAGTTAAAAACAAAACGCGGCCAATAGAAATTAACCGCGTTTCATTAAACATATTTTTGTGGCTTACAAACCGAAGGCTGACTTCACTTTGTCAACGTAATCCAATGCTTCCCATGTGAACAATTCCACTTCGCGTGATATTTTTGTCCCATCTGGTGATTCGAAATGTTTCGTTACCGTCTCATGCTTGCGGCCCATGTGTCCATAAGCTGCTGTTTCAGAGTAGATTGGGTTACGCAATTTCAGGCGTTGCTCGATGAAGTAAGGACGCATGTCGAAAATAGCTTCAATTTTCTTAGCGATTTCGCCATCCGTCAAATCCACTTTTGCGGTTCCTTTTGTATCAACGAATAAACCACATGGCTTCGCCACCCCGATGGCATAAGAAACCTGCACAAGTACTTCGTCGCACAATCCAGCTGCCACCATATTTTTCGCCATGTGACGTGTAGCATACGCTGCTGAACGGTCCACTTTTGATGGATCTTTTCCGGAGAATGCACCACCACCGTGAGCACCTTTTCCTCCGTAGGTATCCACAATGATTTTACGTCCGGTCAAGCCTGTATCTCCGTGAGGCCCACCGATGACAAATTTCCCTGTTGGATTGATGTGATATGTAATTTGGTCGTTGAACAATACTTGAAGATCTTCTTTCAATTTTGCTTTTACACGTGGAATCACGATACTGATGATATCCGCTTTAATCTTCGCCAGCATTTCAGTTTCTTCGGCGAAATCATCGTGCTGTGTAGAAACCACGATGGTATCGATACGCTGTGGAACATTGTCATCAGAATATTCAATCGTTACTTGCGATTTTGCATCTGGACGAAGGTACGCGATCAATTCCGGCTCGTTGTTGCGAATTTCCGAAAGTTCTTGAAGAATCTTGTGCGCCAAATCCAAGGCCAAAGGCATGTAATTTTCAGTTTCACGCGTTGCATATCCGAACATCATTCCTTGGTCGCCCGCACCTTGATCTTCTGGGTTTGTACGCTCAACTCCTTGGTTGATGTCAGACGATTGGTCGTGCAAAGCAGACAAGATACCACATGAAGCAGCATCAAACATGTATTCCGACTTCGTATATCCAATTTTCTTAATCGTTTCACGCGTAATCTTCTGAACATCCAAGAAAATATTTGTCTTGATTTCTCCAGCGAGTACCACTTGTCCTGTCGTTACAAGCGTTTCACATGCTACTTTAGACTGTGGATCGAAGGCCATGAAATTATCGATCAAAGCATCTGAGATCTGATCTGCTACTTTATCCGGGTGCCCTTCGGATACGGATTCTGATGTGAAAAGGTATGACATGTTTAACGTGTAAATGATTTAGGGTGCAAATTTAGTAAAGAAATGGGAAAGACGAAAATTGTAAAGTAGGAAAGATAGCGAACTTAAAGGTTCTTCATCCCATTTGGCTGACAACACTTCGGTAACTTTTTCTGCGCAGCAGGGACAGCTTTCACCTCATCCGCATCATAGCCAATGGCGGAAATGGCCTCTTTCACTTGCTGTAAGGTAATTTTCTTGGTAGCAAACTTCACGGTAACCTGCTTGGTCGATACATCCAATTCGGCAAAGACAACCCCCTTGGTATAGTTTAGCGCCTCTTCAATTCGCTCTTTGCAATCGCCGCATTCCGAGGATGTCAGAATCACCACCGTTTGGAATTTTTGCTGCTTTTCTTGAGCCTGCACTCCGCTGTGCATCAGCAACATGAGCAAGAGTAGGAATTTAAAATTTGATGGCAAAGCCAATTTGATGCCTGCGGCAATTCGATGATTTGGTGCCTTGCGGCAATTTTCAATTAATGTCATAGTATATATGTTTTTCATTTGTAATTGATAAAGACAAAGGACTTGATTCTTCTTGGAAATAGATGAATTAATCACCAAATTCGCAACTCATAACTCATAACTCATAACTCGTAACTCGTAACTCGTAATTCATAACTCCTAACTCTTACCACTCCGTTTCAACGAATACCTCACCCCAAGATACACATTTATTCCCATGACTGGCCCCCAAATCCTGGTTGCATCGAAATCTGAACCAAAAGGATTTGCAGCTTCAACAATAGGATTCATTTGACGGTAATTGGTCAAATTTTCTCCTCCGATGTAGAAATTCCATTTTTTGTAAATGTGGGTGATTTGGGCATTGATTATTGGATAAACCGGACTCTGAAGATCTTGGTCAGCGATGGGTATTCCAGGCAAGGCGGTCAGTCGCGAGGTGCCGTAAATAGATGCCGTCAAGTCAAATTCCCAACGTTTGTTTCGGGTAAAATAGGCCGCATTGAAAAATCCACGGTGACGCGGAACCATGACTTGCTGTTGCACAGAGCCGCCAAATTCAGACTTGACATCAAGGAACTTATAGGCAAACCGAAGTTCAAGGTTTTTCATCGGTAAAAATGAAAGTTCTCCTTGAAAACTGTTGGAATAGGAAATGCCATTCAGGTTAAAGAAATAAATCTGTGTGCTGGATAAATCGCGGTCAACAACGAGTTGATTCTCAAAAAAGGTATGGTAGAAATCGATGGTGAGGTTTGCTTTGCGCTTGAACACTTTAAATTCTTGCACCAAAGATCCACCAAAGTTCCATGACACTTCTGGCATGAGCCCTGAAGGAGCCACCCAGGTGCGTGAAGATGCCAAGAGTGACAGGTTATCAATCATGTAATTGGGCACTCGCCACCCTTTGCCAGCAGTAAGCCGAACATCGAGTTTTTCGGTGAGCGTGTACTTGGTGTGCAAGCGCGGTGAAAACTGAAAACCATACAAATTGTGGTAATCCCCTCTTGCGCCGATTACTGCAGAAAGGCGCATTCCCGTATAGGTATACTCTGCAAAGGCGCCTGGAACAATCTCAACACGATCCGATTGTAAGGTGCCTAGATGTTGCACCATATCCACATATACAGCACTCGCCCCCATTTTAATTTTATGATCGGTCGTGCCAATGATGCCATCATAAATCGCATTGATATACCCCCTTCGTTCTTCCCCATGAAACGTTCGAAGACCAAAAGAAGCATCGACCGTTTGGTATTTCACATTGTAAACGACACCTATGGAATTCGTTATTTTTTTCAAGAAGAATCCTGTTTTGGCAAAGACATCAATGTGTTTGGTACCGATGGAGACACCGTACTTCAAGGGCAACTCGTCTCCACTTTTAAAACCTACTTGTCCACCCGACTTTTGGTCATAATAGGCGTTGAATCCAAACTGCGCCTCCATCTTTTTTCCTCTATAGTCCCAGCGATTGAGGAACGAAGCCGTTTTTCCCATGGGTAAGTCGCGAAATCCATCGCCATTGTTGTCCATTTCCGCAAAAACTCCTGATGCATGCGCCATCCAACCAGTGCTCCATTTATCGTTGATAATATGACCTGCATTGAGATTTAGTTCAGCCCGACCAAAGATGTTTCCATAGGCATTGGCATAAAAGCGCTCCATTTCTCGAGGTTTTTTCAACTCTAGGTTAATCAATCCTGCCATGGATTCGTAGCCATTGGCGACATTGCCTGTTCCTTTTGTAATTTGAATGGATTCGATCCAAGAGCCCGGTAATGAGTTCAGTCCGAAGGCACTTTCCAATCCGCGCAGGTAGGGAATATTCTCCATCTGAATCTGTGTGTAAACACCGTCTATTCCCATCATCCGTATTTTTCGAGCTCCAGAAACGGCATCTGCAATGCTAACATCCACAGATGCATTTGTTTCAAAGGACTCAGAAAGGTTGCAACATGCCGCTTTTCTCAATTCCGAAGAGGTCAACTCCTCCACGTGCAATGTCTTTAAACGCGAAATCGAATGCGAATCTCTGCGCAACTCCACCAAGATCTCAGGAAGCAACTGGTCTGAATAAAGCACAATCTCCAAGGAAATAAAGCGATCCGCTTTGTCCACAACCAGGGTGTCAGACGCATAGCCGATGGCCGAAATGACCAAGGTGTCGGGCAAATCCTTGGGAAGAGTAATTTCGAAGGTTCCATCTTCAGAAGTTATCGTTCCGATGCCAGCCTTCAACAACTTTAATTTTGCTCCGTAGAGCGGTGTTTTTTTGGTGTTGTTTGATCCTTGAACAAGACCTTTCAATTGCGCGAAGGTGGATGTACACAACAGCGTTAGGACCAAAATGCTTATAATTTTTCTCATAAAATACCTGTAAATGAATGATTTAAATCAATTCATTTCGGTATTAAATGCGGTAGGCACAGATGTGATGTAGTAACTGTGTTCCAGCAGGTTTGGGTGGAGGGTCCACGTAAGATAGGACGCTGACTTCGGTAGATTGATTGTTGTTTTGGAAAAGTTGAAAAGGTCTGTGTTCATGAATTTCGGCTAGGTCAAGGTCAACTTTATCCCATGAAAAAAAATCAAGGGTAACTTTAAACACATCTACCTTATCCGAGCAACAATCCTCTTTTAAAACTTCTCCACAATCCGTTTTAAGAGCCTTTTGGCAACAAGGAGGGAGTGTTTTTTCAACCTGATCATCACTACAGTGCGCTTGATTTTCAATAAAATAGGATCGAAAAATTCCGTCTTCGGAACACGAATGTGTGAATACGCGGACGCCAATATTGCCAACAAAGGCAAACAATACAAAAGCGATGATCGAAATGCGTGTTATTGGATTCACAGCGCAAATGTAAGTCAATAAAATCTGAATTTCAAAAATCAAGAGATTAGGCACTGTCCAATTATTGCCGTAATTTTACACCAAAGAAAAACACCATGAACGTACCGGTTACTGTATATGCTGAAATGACTCCGAATCCGTCCACAATGAAATTTGTGGCGAACAAATATTTGCTGATTACAGGAGATTCTGTAGAATTTTCTTCAAAGTCAGATGCGAAAGGATTTTCTCCATTAGCGGAGGAGTTGTTGAGTTTTCCTTTTGTAAAAAATGTATTTATCGCAGCGAACTTTGTCACCATCACAAAAACGGACAATGTTCCTTGGGACTTCATCAACATGGAAATTCGTGAGTTCATCAAAGGATTTATCGCTGAAGGAAAGGATGTATTGATTCAGATGCCTGCGCCTAAAGCGGCAGAGTCAAGCGATGACCAACCTGTGAAAGAATATGCTGTATCTGAATACGACGATGCCATTCGCAGTTTATTGGATGAATACGTTCGACCTGCGGTTGAAAATGACGGAGGTGCCATTGACTTTCGCGGGTTTGAAGATGGAAAGGTAACGGTGGTACTTAGAGGTTCATGTGCTGGATGTCCTTCCTCGACGGCAACATTGAAAGGCGGTATCGAAAACTTGTTGAAGTCGCACCTTCCGGAGGTAAAGGAAGTGGTGGCGGAGAATGAGTAGGATTTAGTTACGAGTGACAAGTTACGAGTTACTAATTAGATTGTTTTCAAGTAATTCGGGTGTTCTATAGACAAAAGACTCGTCAGACCCGGCTGACTATAAGACAAAAGACCCTGGCGCTGCGGACAATGCGCTACGCTAAAAGACGAATGGATTTTAAGATGTTAAGACTTAATTATTCTTCGATGTGTTCAGAAATCCGCTGTGGCGAGCGAAGCATCATGTTTCCAACTCGTAACTCGTAACTCGTAATTCGTAATTAACAACTAGAGCCACGAAAACATCGCCTCAAGATCTTTTGGTTTTACCCATTGTCCCATGCGTTCCATGAGCATTTTCTTGAGTTGTTCTTCAGTATAGACTTCTTTTCCCTTCTCGCTGTAGCTCATCACGCCTGAGGGTGGCGCCATTGCTTTCACCTCTTTTGCGAAGTACACAACTCCCCCATCTTCTGAAGCAAGTCCTAGGATTGCTCCTGGCAATCCACCAAATCCTTCTGGCCCGATAGATGGCACAACGTCAATAGAGAACCATGCGTAGATTCGCGTTGAATCGTTCATCTGATAAATGGCCTTGCGGCAACTGTACCCGCTGATGTTCCGTTTGCTGTCGGTCACCTTCCACAGGCGCTGGTCAATGGAATCACTGATAATCGCTTCCGTTCCCCAAAGGTCCATAACGATGTACTTGTGTTGCGTATTGATATCTTGGTACACCGTGTTGCGTGTGGTCATAAACTTTAAAAATCCTTCCACTGGATCATTATCTGGAAGTGGTCGAAACAAGCACGTCGAATCGTTGAAGAACAATTCAAAGTTCTCGATGCGGTATTTATTTTCCTCCGTGATATAATTCTTCATGCGCGGATTATCGCCCATGCGCTTCTTCAAATTCGTTTTACGTTCAAACACTATCCGTCCCGAAGTCACCTGCGCACTCGCCATCATAGGGAAAAGAGCGATACACAGTGCGCCGATAAATTGCTTAATGCCAACCTTTGAAATCATCTTCTTTTGCTTTACGATTATTGAAACGGAGTGTCACTTTGAGTAGGAAATAACGTGAGATAATTGTTGTGCGATAATCTGTAATGGCATTTCCAGAAACGGTGCGTTGTGCACTGATGTTTTGGTTTAAGAGGTCATTCCCTCGAACGGATACAATGAGATTCTGCGTAGCCAAGAATTTCTTGCTGAACTCAGCATTCAGAATAAAGAATTCGGTGTTGTAGAGTCCGTTATTTTTCGTGTAGTTCCCTTCCAAATCAATGGAGAAACCCTTCGGCAAGCGCCACGTAAGGTCCATTCCATATTTCTGAACTCCAAATGGTGTCGTCGTTGTCGTGCTCAATGAGTTGATCGGCTTATTGAAGGAGTAGCTACCATTGAAGGTGATTTCAAGTGAATCCAATTGCACTTCGATTTGCAAGTCTGGTGTGATTGCATAATTGTCAGTTGTATTGACTCTCACAACATTATTTTCTTCAATCAAACTTTTATAGCGATTCAAGGATGCATTTAAGCTCGGATTGAATTCAATCTTGCGGTCCAAAATTGGGAAGCCTGCTCCCGCCCAAACAAAAGCAGAAAAATTACCATCCACATTTACAGTCATGGATGTTGTTCGGCCATAAGTGTCATACGAGGTCTGCGTTGCAAATGCATTGTTGGTCAAATTCAAGGATCCTCCAGACCAAATGTACTTTCCGGATAAAGCGTTCCATTGGTTGAAATTCACCATCACATTGTGCACATAGTTTGGCTTCAAGTCCGGGTTACCGATGACAAGACGATTCGGATTGCTATTGTCTTGAACGGGCTGAACATCATTGATAGACGGTTGTTGCGAATTTGTGGTATAATTCACCGAGAAGCGCTTGCTCATGCTCGGCTTGAATTCGTACTTGAAACGAGGCAAAACGCTATTGATGTTTTGATAGATCGTTGCATTGGTGATTTTATTGATGTTATCGATTTGGATGTTACGGACAAATGCCCCACCTGATACGAAGTGCTTTCCAGATTCGTAAATGAACTCTGTTCCTCCGCGGTGTTGCGTGCGCGTGTTGTCGAAATTGTTTGAAAGATTTGCATTATAACCGGTATAAGCAGTTCCTACCAAGTCGTTCGTTTCTTTATTCTGATTGGAGAATCCATATTCGAACAAATAGGTAAAGTTCACCTTCCATTTTTTTGACAAGGGCTCAAAATAACTTAATGTTCCATAATGGCTTGTCGCGCTATTCTTGTTTGTCTTGTATTGATTGATTCCTGTAACACTATCGACATACAAGAGGTATTGATTTTCTGTCTTTAAACTAGAATTGGTGTTATTCCGGTTCATGGCAAGATCGTATCGCACCTCCAATTCACGGCGCTTTTTCATGAACTTGCGATAGACTCGCCCTGTTCCATTTACTGTTAAGCCTTTTGAATCGCTAGAGCTGTTGATGGATGTTAGGAGTGATTGAATGTTTGTTTCACCCTCAAAGTTTGTACTATCAATGTTCACAGATTTACCTGTATCATAGCTAAACGACGGCTTGAATTCAATCAGCGTGAGTGAGTCAATTTGACTTGTCAGTTTGATGTTGAACGCGTGGCGTTGATTTGTTGTCAGCGTTTGATTTCTATTGATGTTAAAAAAAGACGTGTCTTGCAAAAAGTACTGCGATTGGCTCGATGTGCGTGCATCCAAGCGGTCGTTGTAGTAAGAATAGTTTACAAGGAGCTCTGTATTTTTCTTTTCACCGAACTTGTCCGCGTAGTAAATACCTGTTTTCAAGGTTTGCGGTACACCACTGTTGTTTTGGTTATTGTCATTTTCCCAGAAATTGCGGTTGGCACCTGCCTCATTCGACAATCCGAATTTGTTCAAGTCTCCACGTCCGAAGCTAGAGCGTGGGGTATTTGATCCAAGGGCGAAGATTGAAATCTTTTGTTTGCTGTTGAACTTATTGAGCAGCAATTCACCTTCATAGAAAGGGCGAGTACCGAAGTAAGCGCTCGGCAGTGGTGTTAAAAAAGCATCTGTTGCTCCAGAAACCCGACCGAAGTAACCCTTTTTGGCTTCATCCTTCAGCTTAAGGTCCAATACTCGAATTTTATCTTGCGATCCCCCAATCGTTTCCTCGTCTGTTTTTTCATAGACCTGCACTTGAGCAACACCATCTGCACCAAGATTTTTCGTCGCCACCGTTGGATCCGTTCCGAAGAACTCATCCCCATCGACCAGTACCTTATTGATGGTTTGGCCTTGAGAGGTAATCTTTCCATCCTTATCGATGTTGAGTCCAGGTAGTTTTTTCAATAAATCTTCGACAACGGCACCCTCTGCCACCTTGAATGAATCTGCCACATAGATAAGCGTATCTCCCTTGTAATAAATCGGATTTTTATTGGCGTAAATCACCACTTCATCCAATTCCTGAGCTTTGGACTGCATGCGCACACTTGGAATATTGATTTCGTAATTGTCCTTGTGTCCGAAGATGTAATACGTTTTATCGTCCGCATTTGGATGGGCAATCACCAAGGAAAAAGTGTCAATTTCGAAGCCTGTTAAGGTGAAATTTCCTTTGTAGTCGGTATGCGTAAATCCAAGAAGTAAGGAGTCTTTCACACGAATAGCCATCACTGTTGCTTGCGGCAAAGGACGGCTACCAGTGGTATCCATAACAGTTCCTGTGACTTTCATTTTTTGCCCGAACACATTCGAAGCGCAAAAGAAAATGAGGAGAAAAGAGAAAATTTGAAGTACATTTATTTTCATAGACAGGCATTGAAGGAGGTCAAAAATACGAAGATTAAACTTGACAATCCCCGTAAAGACAACC
>CALPWQ020000035.1 GCA_943327315.2 Chitinophaga pinensis | reverse complement strand
TGTGACGTCCTGAAAAAAAGTAGACACTTTTAAAATGAGTGTTTATGAATAAAAAGACAATCACGTTTTACAGTGAAGCTTTCAAAATGGAAGTTGTAAAACATTATGAAACCACATCCTTAAATCTTAGAGAAACGAGCAATTTGTTTGGGATCAAGGGTGGTGCAACCTTAAGAACCTGGCTGCGTAAGTATGGTCAAAAATCATCCATGAATAAAATCATCAGAGTGGAGAAGCCAGACGAAAGAAAACGAATGAAGGAATTACAAGCTGAAATCAGACAGTTAAAAGAAGCTTTAGCAGATGCGTATGTGCGTCAAATCACCGCCGAGAGCACTCTTGAAGTTGTTGCAGAAATGGTTGGTGTTCCTTTAGAGGACTTAAAAAAAAAGCGTGGAAAAAAATAGTTGATTTAAATAGCTCAAAACGAGTAAATGTCAGATTGACTTGCTCTTTACTAGGGTATGCTAGATCAACTTACTACAAACAAGTTCGGCAAACTGAAAAGAAACAAAAGAGTCATTCGGAAATATTAAACTATGTACATTCCGTAAGACAAATTATGCCAAAACTAGGGGGCAGAAAGTTACATGACATGTTGCACAAATCAGTATACCAATCCAATAGCAATATGCTCGGAAGAGACCAGTTATTTAAACTTCTTAGACAACATAATTTATTGATCGTGCGCAAGCGGAAATATGCAATTACAACCGATAGTAAACACCCGTATCGCGTGTACAAAAATTTAATATTGTCAGAGTTAATAACACGTCCGAATCAAGTATGGGTAAGTGACATAACATACATTAGAACAATATCCGGATTTAGCTATTTATCGCTTGTTACAGACCTTTATAGTCGAAAAATTGTAGGTTATCATGCAAGTAATAGCCTAGAATTAACAGGGTGTGTTAAGGCGCTGGAAATGGCATTAAAAAATGGAACACCAGGGATTCATCACTCTGATCGAGGGAGCCAATATTGTTCACATGCATATACCGGAATGTTAAAAAAACATGACGTTAAAATAAGCATGACAGAGAATGGAAATTGTTATGAAAATGCGGTCGCTGAAAGAATGAATGGCATACTTAAACAAGAGTTCAACTTAAGTGCTACATTTGCTAATCTTAAGCATGTTCAAAAAGCCGTTCATCAGGCTGTTGAAACTTACAATAAGATGAGGCCAAGTTGGGCTTTAAATTTAAAAACCCCAGATCAAGTTTATCTGGTAGCATAATGATAGAAAGTAGTTAACCAATGTGTCTACTTATATCAGGACATGACAACTCCAACTCATAATTCGTAACTCGTAACTCGTAACTTTTTAGGAATTTTTAAGCGCAGCGGCGGAGCCACCAGAGATCACAACTCGTAATTCGTAATTAGTAACTAGTAATTAATCTACCCCTTTTTCAAAAGCCGCCACTTGCTCCGAAGCACCGTCCCGCGGTAGTCGTCTAGTTTTTCAGTGACGCCAGCATTGGATAATTTTTGCAGTAATTTGAAAGTTCCCTTGCCGGATTTGTAGTCCATTTCATCTTCAAAGACGGGAATGATGCCAAGGAAGTGAACGGTCTTTTCACCGACTTTTAATGGCGTTAATTCTTCGTCCAAGTACATGGGATCGCTTAGGAAAAAATGGTTTTGCTGCATGGTAGCAGAGAGACGCTCGTGCGTTGCCCCACAAGGCATCGTGTGACCTGGTCCGAACCATGATTGTTTATCAACAACATACTTCGCCAAGCGCTTGATCCATGGAAACACCCAATTCATTTGTGGATTTTCGGCGTCTTCCCATTCCCAGTAGGACGGCAGACAAAAATAAATTTCATTGAAATTTCGGTCCTTCAATCGTTCAGGCACTGGCATGTTGTAATCCGACAAACCGTTGGTCATCAAGACCGTTACAGGACTTGCCAACTCAAGGTCAAGCAATAAAAGTGGAATTTCACCCTCTGCAGTTGGTAAGGCTTGAACGCGGTGTTCACCAAAGCGATCCGCCAAGGCCTGATGAAGCGCTGTTACTTCTTTTTCGACCATTCTTCGATGGCAGTTTTATTGACATTGACAAAGTTTGCGTCACCGTCCTTTTCAGCCAATTCCATAGAAATTTTAGCCGTTGCAATAGCACCTTTTAAATCCCCCAATTCAGCTTGAATCTGAGATTTTAAACGCAAGTACCAATAAGCTTCAGGACGCATTTCAGCTGCTTTTGTCATCCAAACAAGTGCTTGCTTGAGGTCTTTTTTCTCCTTGAAATAAAACTCAGCCGAAGCGTAATATTCCCCTGCTGTTGGGCCAGCCATTGTTTTATCAATCGCCGTTTGCATCTTCATGGCAGTTGGCACGGTGAACGGAACAGCAACACGTGTTTTATCCCACGCAAAGATCAAATTTGCAGAATTCGTTGTTACATTGTCAAAACCAATGGTGAACATTTCGACCACATCGTTCATCACTGTAACTCCTGCGTTTAAGCGCAAAGCGACCTTTCCTTCGTCCCATTTTTCAGGCATTCCCCAGTTCGTTGTTTCCGTGTAGAAAATCACCTCCCAGCTTTTGTCCGTTGGCTTCGTAAAAATCGCGTACGTTCCAGCCTTCAAGGTATCCTTACCAAAAACAACTGCATCTGCACAGGTAAACTTCGTGTTTTCATTTGCACCAGTGCGCCAAAGCTCATTGAAAGGTACCACTTCCCCAAAGACAACGCGGTTGTTCTTCGATGGACGATAGTACTCCACTTTCACATCCGTCAATCCGACTTTTTGTTCCACTTTCCCTTGTGGACTTGCCATTGGACGTTGAATTTGAGCAAAAATGGCACTTGAACTTACAAGCGCTGCGAGGAATAAAAGATTTTTCATCAGGCTAAAAATTTATTGCACGAAATTACACTTCCTTTCGCGGGAAACCAATAAAAAAGTGGCTTATTGAATAATGAGTTTTCTGCGATGCACCTCATCCCCAAGTTGCACTTCTAAGGTATAAACACCTGCGTCCTTTAATGAGATGGATCTATTTAAATTTTCATTTATTGGCTGTTCTAGAATGGACTTTCCTTCCAAGTTGAAAACACGCAAAGTTCCTGCTGTTGCGTTTTCAGGAAGAACAATCGCTACAGATCCACTGCTTGGATTTGGGTAAACCTGCAAATTGTTTGCGCTTGCCATGTCTGGAATTTGTAAAAACTGACAATTCTCCACCTTGAAGTAGCAGTATTCATTGAGTACTTGCGCGGTGTATGCATAGAAGTACACTTGATCATTGACTAACCCAAGAAACTGTTGATCGTTCGTATAAAATGGTACATCAATCTCACATTGTAAGACGAAATCCAGATCGTACACAAAGATTTTTGGGTGATAGCCATTGACAATCAAACTCGCAAAAACATAGATGAATCCATCTTTGTACACCGCTTGACGTGCTTGATAATAAAGCGTGGAACCCCATGAATCGGTCGTTGTCGGCGCCGTAAACGAGTACCCTGATTGTGCATCGAGCCAATTATTAAGCAACGTGAATCCCCACCCCGTTATTGGGTCACCTGATAAGGACGCCTGATGAAAAAGTAGCAAACTATCTGAGTTGATTAATTTTGCCATATAGATACTTACATAATCAAAATTCCCATAGGGAATAAAATACGATTGAAATGGCGGGATTTGAGTAAAAACAGGACTATACTCAAAGCGGATAACACCATCATATAAACTGATGTATTGCCGAATCGTATCCTGTTTCATGTCGAACTGTTGCCATGTCGACGTGGCTATGGTATTTTGATAGGGCGCCAACGGAGAAAGTTGCATTGCTGTGTTCAATGACCACACCTCGTAATTGTCGTCATTGATGTTGTCGGGATGGCGGCGGTAGAGAACATTCACGGCTGTATCGTTGTAAGAGAACAATCTCAATCCGTAACGATTCGTAATGGTATCCACCACATAATTTCCAAGAGTGTGTGCATCCATATCCAAGCGAGTAAATTGATATACTGTCGGATATTCCAATTGCGTAAATTGATACGGGAAAAGTGTTTTTTGAAGTGCAATCACATACGAATTGCTTGTTCCAAATCGACTTACATATACATTTTCTATGGTATCAGCAGCAATGTTAAATTCAAGTGTATCGGACCAAAGCATGTCTCCGTTGATGTCATTTTCTCGAATGAATAGCTTTCCAATTTGAATTTCGTACGACAGAAAGTTGTCGCCTGGCAGATCATAAAACCGCGTTGTTTTTGGGAAATTGAATTGTTGTGCAAATAGATTAGTGCTGAATAACAACATCACAAGTATGAATCGAGCCATAATCGAAAAATTAAATTCGATGCAAGATAGATAATTTCCTTAATCCTTTGACAAAGAAACGATTCCAACCAAAGCATTCCAAAACGATGCCTCTGAGGGTACGCAACCCTGTTCAATTAAACGATGAACTTCTTCTTCACGTGAACCTTGGTGCTTTTTTTCCGAACGGAAAAAGTTCAATTTGGATAGATCACCCGAGAGAGCTGCATGAATGGTATCGGGACTAGACAAATCAAGGTCTGGCTGGGAATGTTGAATGGCAATTAAAAGTGATCTGTCTGAAAGACAATGAAACACCAAGCAAGAATCGACACTGCGGAACTCTAAGAACTCCATTTTCTCATAGACTTTTTGCAGGACTGTATCGCTGAACATCTCCACCAATTCAACTGCTTTTTCGGGAGTATCTCGATTCATTTGCTCCCACTCATCCCCATGAACACCATTCACAATGAGAAAGTGTTTCAGTTCTTCCTCAAAATGAAGCAATTCGTCGGTGGTGAGGATGCGGTATTTCATGGCGCAAAAATGCTCATTTTCATTGGAAAATCTCACATCAGACAGACACAACAAACAAAATTTCGTTCAATCCGTTATGCTTAAACCCTTGAACAACGCAGGGAAAAATGTAATTTTAAGCCATGACACAAAAAAAGGGCATTGCCATACTTGGTTCAACCGGTTCGATCGGCACACAAGCACTCGAAGTTCTTGAATCCTATCCGGACTATTTCGACTTGCAAGTCATTACCGCTGGGAAGAATGCCGAATTATTGATTACTCAAGCGCTGAAACATCAGCCCAATTCGGTGGTAATTACAGACGAGAGCCAATATCTCTATGTAAAGGAGGCGCTGAAAGATCATGACATTCATGTGTATGCCGGAGCGGATGCACTTTGTCAAGTGGTGGAATCTTCAGAAGTTGATATAGTATTGACCGCATTAGTGGGTTATGCAGGATTGAAACCGACCTTGCGTGCCATCGAGGCGAAGAAAACCATTGCCTTGGCGAACAAAGAAACGCTTGTTGTTGCGGGTGAACTTGTTACCAAAATGGCACGTGAAAATGGGGTAAACATCTATCCTGTTGATTCTGAACATTCAGCGATTTTCCAATGCTTGGTCGGCGAATTCCATAATCCGATTGAAAAGATCTACTTGACCGCATCTGGTGGGCCTTTCCGAGGCTGGAGTGCAGAGCAGTTGGCAAGCGTCACGCGTGCACAGGCCTTGAAGCATCCAAATTGGACAATGGGCGCGAAGATTACCATTGATTCAGCAACGCTTATGAACAAAGGTTTGGAAGTCATTGAGGCCAAATGGTTGTTCAACTTGCGTCCCGATCAAATTGATGTCATCGTGCATCCGCAATCAATCGTGCATTCCCTGGTACAGTTTGAAGACGGGAGCATGAAAGCACAAATGGGACTTCCCGATATGAAATTGCCGATTCAGTTTGCCTTGACATACCCTGATCGTTTGCCGACTTCGTTTCCAAGATTCAACTTCATGGATTACCCACAATTGACCTTTGAAGCACCCAATCGGGATGTTTTCCGCAACCTTGGCTTGGCTTATGCTGCGATGGAAACGGGTGGAACAGCTGCATGTATTTTAAATGCTGCCAATGAGGTTTCTGTCGAAGCTTACCTCAATGATCAAATTCATTTCACGGACATTGCCAGAATCAATGAAGCAACATTACATGCTGTTCAATCACTGTCAACGCCAGTGTACGAAGATTTTGTGCAAAGCGACGAGGAGGCCCGTGCTTATGCGAGAGGAAGAATAAAGTAAAAATTTACAATACGCTTCTGAATTCCTTCACGTCACCTTCAAAATAGTGTTTCAGTAGATGATCAACCAAGTATTCACGGTATTTTTCTTTTGATATTCGCGGGGCATAAATATACCCTCGACCCAGTGATTTGTGTTTGATGAACTTCTTTCGTTCAAGAATACGAACAATGGTAGAAGTCGTGTTGTAGGCGGGTTTGGGATCATTATAAAGCTCCTGTATTTCTTTTACAGCTGCAGTCTGAAGCTTCCAAAGCTTCAACATTACTTGTTCTTCGGCGGGAGTTAAACGTTCCATAGTAGCAATTAGTAGTGCCCCAATATACTAAATTTTTGTTATGAAACGCAAAAACAACAATAAACTGTAAACTACAGGTTAAGTTTTTTCTTCAATGCCGGGGCAATTCCGCCTTTATGAACATACACATTGATGGTCTTCAACTTGAAATAATTCTCTGATACATAGAGGAATCCTTTTGGAAAATTACCCGTTCCCCAAGAGTTTTTGACTAACAAATAACGCGTGCCAACCTGGTCTTTATACAAGCCAACGATGTGCATTCCGTGGTCATCTGTGGTTGTCTTGTTGTCGTAGCCTTCTTGACGCATTTCTGGAGTCACAGCAATCTCTTTCATTGGCGTCATGAACGCGTTTGATTTCTTGTCGGCACCGGCATCCGAGAAATTCTTGTTGTCTCGGCCTTGAATCTCAATGCTTGATGGATCATCTGGAACGATGGCAAGTCCATTTCTAAAGCTGAATCCTTTTTCAGACACGTCTGCTCCCCAGGCCAAGGTATAGCCATTTTTCAAGGCATATTCACAGGCATCAAACAATTCATCCATTCCGATGTTGTAGCTTTCTCCCCATGCCCAGTTGTCAGGAATTTCAAGCATGCAACGGGAATACATTGGATGGTTGGTAAATGATGTCAAGGACACATAGTCGTCCATGTTCAATCCAATGGCTTTCGCATAACTGATTGGGGTATATTTCTTCCCTTTCCACTCAAATTCTTTGATGTCCTCACCGAGATAGGCGTCCAAAATTCCTTTGATGGCATTGATCCACGCACCGGTAATTCCGTCCTTTGAATTTTTAGATGCCGTCAACATGCCTTGCATTGCGCCATTCAACACTTCAAACATTTCACTGTGGTCGTGCGTCTCCATGCCGTAGTTTAATCCTTGGTAGATTTCCTGTGGAACGATGCCATAATTGCGAATAACATAAGGTATGTCGTGAAAAGCACCGCCTTCTGAGAAGTTGATTTTTCCATCCATGCGAATGTACTTTTGTGCCTTGCTTTCGTAGGCCTTTCGCACCACAAACATTTCTGAAAGAAGGTCAGGAGTTTTCGTTCCCATGCGAATCAATTCAGATTCAAAAAAGGACAATGCAGAAAAGCTCCAACAGGTTCCCGTATATCCTTGACTTTGAACAGGAGTTGCATCGAGGTGAGCCACCTTTGTGAATTGATAGTTGCTTCCTTCTGCATTTTTTACGGGCTCAGAAAAGCCGAATTGAGAAAAGGAGTACATGCCAATTCCAAGGAAAAGGACAGATAAAAGATGCTTATGCATAGGGTATAGTTTAATGATGTTCAGGATTTAATGACGAAGAATCCAACCGTTGAATCCTTGTGCATTGACATTGGCAATAATTTGGCGTGCCTGCTCTTCTGTTGTTGCTGATCCTGCACTGATGCGGTACAATCCGTTTGAAATGTCCACTTGACGTGCATCAAAACCACGCGCTTTCAGGGACGAAATCATGTTTTGCGCATTGGATTGACTTGAAAAACATCCGACGACACAATCAAATGCGTGTGCAGTAGCTACGTGTTCCGTTGATGGCGTCACTGGTGTTTCCACATTGGGACGTTCAACACGAACAGGGATGTTTAGTTCATCATCTACTGGGATAGAAAAAACTTCCTTTTCTGGAGTTGCGTTGATTTCATCTTCGAATGATTTCTCAACAAGTGGAAACATCGCGTTGTACTCGGTGTTTTTCTTAACGTATGTTGCTTCATGCGATTCATGAAACGGATTGAAATCATTGATTGAAAGCACACCTGACTGTATAGCGTCTGTTTTCGTAGGTATCCAAATGGAGTAAAAGGCAATCGGAAGGATGCAAGCTGCAGCAGCGACATATTTCCACATTCTGCGATTTCCAGAAGCTGCGGGGTGTTCAATGACATTCTTTCCATCACTGCCCGTTGGCACATTGGTTTCTTGAGCAGTCGCAGGATCGAGCGTTCGAATTTTAGCCCCTTCCTGAACGCTTTCCAAGTCCTCTTTTGCGATAAAATGTACGCTTCCAAGTCCGTAAGACTCTAAGAGTAAATTGAAATAGCGGTCTTGTTCGAAGCAAAGGTTTTTCTCTCTGTCGTGAAACATGAAGCCAACGTGCTCAATGGTTACGCGTTCACCACGTTTCAAGGTATCGTTCCAGTCGGCGACCGTTGCCTGAACCAATTTGAATGCTTCATCAAATGAAATCTCATTCGCACGCGCCAATTCAGCAACTAGCAAACCATCGTTGTTGATCAGCTGGCGATTGAAAAGCAAAGATTTACGCGGGGGTTGCATTGTGCCCTTGGCATAGTCAATGACTGCAGAAGTTTGTCGCGCAACAAAACCACCAAAATCAGGCACAATCACACAATTGTGTCTGAATAATAGTTCTCCAATGAGCTTGTCTGTTGTCAACATAATGCGAATGTAAATAAAAAGCGCTTAAACTGCAAGATACGGATTGATTCAAGGGAGGTTACACTATTGGCTTCTTTCTTTTGTAAAGGACGGGGGCCATTCACATTTCGATGCTTACCCCAACTGTTCAAGTACTTTTTGCAAGTCCTCCGGAACGTCGATGTTTGGTGTCTCAATTTCTGTTTCCACCAAGCGAATTGTATAGCCATAAAATAGCCACCTCAATTGTTCCAAAGACTCCGTTCGCTCCAATGTCGTAGGCTCTAGTGACGTAAGTTGTTGCAATGTTGCTGCGCGATACGCATACAAACCGATGTGTCGCAGAAAGGGATAATTCTCGAGCACATCACCCCTTGAGTGATTAAAATTTGGCACCACACTGCGGCTAAAGTAAAGCGCGTTCATGTCGTGATCGGCAACCACTTTGATTCGATTCGGATTTTGCAAATCATCCATCGTTGTTTTACGTGTAACCAGTGTCGCAATGTCAACTGTAGGATCAGAAAATGCTGAAATCAATTGTTCCAATTGTCGGTAATCCACCAATGGTTCATCGCCTTGAATATTGATCACGATGTCACACTCGGGATACAGCGCCGCCACTTCAGCACAACGGTCAGTTCCTGACGGATGTTTTTCTGAGGTCATGATGGCATTTCCATTGAATGAAAGTACCTCATCAATAATGCGTTGGTCATCTGTTGCAACCACCACGCGTTCGATTTGTGACGATTGAGCAGCACCTTCAAACACACGACGAATCATGGTTTTGCCCTTGATGTCGATCAATGGTTTTCCAGGAAAACGCGACGACGCAAAGCGTGCTGGAATTACGCCGAGTACCTTCATTAGAATTTCATTTGAACCTGCAAGAGGAAGTTTCTTGGCGGCTGGATGTCACCTGGTCGAGAAGAATATTCTACATTGAAAATATTATTCACCATGAAACCTAGACGGTAGGACTCATTGATTTTAAATCCGATACGGGCATCCACTACGAGAATCCCCTTGTTGTAAATCTGGCGGTATTCTTTCAGCCCTGGCAACACATAGGTGCTGCCTGCAATTGCCTCTTCGAATACGCGGTCAATGTTTGACATGTAGCTGTTGTAGCGCATGGAGAACCCAACGCTGTATTTCTTGTAATTCACCTCCACATCGGCTTTTGCCAAATGCTTGAAGCGGTACTTCAACAAATTCTGTGTGGTGTCACTGTTTGACAAGCGATACGTAGGGTCATTGTTCAAGCTAATGGGGTTCATGTAGGTATAGCCAATGAGGGAAATGATTTCCACCTCTCCAATTTTACCCATGCTGTTAAATGACGCATCAATTCCTGAGATTCTCGCTTTTTCAGCGTTTATTGCTCTGAATCCAAAGATGTCATTGATGGTGTATCCCTGACTTAACAATTGCTGATATGTCTGTCCAAAATTTGGATCTTGCGTATTCAACGTTTCGCCGGTTGAAGGATCATAGCACCCAAAAGAAAACTCAATCATGTTGCTGTACTGGTTGATGAATCCGGAAACGTCGATCATTCCTTTCCAATCGCCCATTTTTACCCCTTGCTTGATTCCAATCTCACCCGCCCAACCAATTTCTGGTCGCAATTGAGCATTTGGAAAAATATTCAAGGCACCTACGCTTGTTTTAGTGTAGCGTTCTGCCACTGAAGGATAACGAATACCTTGTCCGAACGAAGCGCGCAAGTGCGTGTACTTCATCACTTGGTAGTGCAATCCTAAACGAATGACTGGGTAAACAGGGATTTTGGTGCCGTTCTTTTTGGAAATCGTAAAGTCTGAATCTCCGCCCTTCCCGTCCATTTGGAAATACTCTGCGCGAACACCTGCAGTGATGTCAAGCTTGCCGATTTTCTGCTCGTATTGGCCATACATGGACGCATTAATCGAGGAATGATCCCCCATCAGGTTGGAACTTACCGAATTGAAAATGTTCGAAACGCCAGCGGTAATGATCGGTCCTTGACGAAACTGACGTTGAATTTGATAATCCGAGAAATACACTATGGCGCTGTTGCTCTGGCTTGGGTTTGTCAAGTTCCCGTTTTCAGCGAAGTACATGCGCGTCTTCAAGGAGTGCTTGTTGTTGTGCTTGTCTGTAAAACGCACATACGGGTCAATGAACAAGCGCTTCCCTAGGTTATAGGTTAGGGTAGATGCAGAATCACTCACATCGGCTCCTCCGCTCGGCGTGTATCCCAAAGAATCGCTTTCCCAAATCAGGAAGTTTCCTGTTTTTTGCATTTGGAAGTTGTATCCTATTCCCGCTTTAAGGCGTTCGTATTTTTTAAACTTGAAATACATCGTTCCACTCACACGACCACGAAATTCTGATTCCCCATCGCGGTAACCGTCATTGTGGAAGAATGTTGAAGATATTGTATAGCCAAAGCGTTGAAACATTTGTCCTCGATATACCTCAACTTGTTGATTCATTGGGTTCGCTTGATTCTTCGCTTTCCACCAATTCAAGGACTCGCGGGCTGGATTTCCATAGACACCATACTGCACCTTTACCTTCGTTTCGGGCTTGAGGTTTGGTTCTTTTTCCGCCATTGCAATCACACCATTCAAGGCCCCACTGCCATACAATACAGAGGCGGCACCTTTCATCACTTCAATTTGAGCAGCTTGTTCCATCGGGATTGCATTCCACTGTGTATCACCCGCATACCCGGATAAAAGAGGCATTCCGTTCCAGAGTAAAAGCACGCGACTCCCCGTACCGTAGGCAAAACCACTTCCTCCACGGATACTCACCTGACCATCCATGGTAAACACCCCTGGTGTTTGATCTACCGCTTGTTCAAGATCTGTGATTCCTTTATTGTCAATAAGTTGGGGACGGATAATTTCCATAGAAACAGGCACTTCTTCGATCGCTTGCTGACGTCTGTTTGCAGAGACGACAACCGGACCAAGGTTTTGAACTTGCTCACGCATGGTAATGGTCACATTTCCGGGGCCATTCACGACAGTGGTATCAGATAAATAAGGCAGCATCGTCGTGATAATTGTTACGGGATATGTGCTGGCGGACAACTGAAAATTTCCGTCATAATTGGAGATTGCTTTTTCTCCGTTCGAAGCAATAATCTTTGCCCCAACAACAGATTCATTCGATTCTAAAACAACTTTTCCAGTAATTTGTCCAAGGGAATTGAACGCAACAAATGCGAGAATAAGTAGGCAGTATTTCATAGTCAAAGCAGTGTTTTATTGGCTAGTACTTTGACGAATATACCAATTATTGCGGATAAAATGCAAATCCCACCATCACTTACTGCACGGCATACCTCAATTGAATCATGAAATTCCGAGGTGGTTGAATGTCAGCTGGACGTGAAGAATACTCTGCGTTGAGGGCATTATTGATGATAAACATCATGCGCATGTGCTCAGTGAAATTCACGCCAAATCGCACATCAAAAACCAAGCTTCCTTGATTGTACACTTGACGGTATTCCTTGAGTCCTGGTAAGACATATGTCCCGGCAATGGGTTCCTCGAATACGCGGTCGATGTTCGACATGAAACTGTTGAATCGACAAGACGCACCTGCTGAAACACGTTTATAGCGAACCTCTGCATCAGCTTTCGCTAAATGCTTAAAGCGGTACTTGAGCATATTGGTATTCGTGTCAGAGAATGAGGCCAGGTACAAAGGATCTTTATTCAATGTGACTGGATTCATGTAGGTATACCCCATTAAGGTTGAAATTTCAAATGGGCCAATCTTCCCTTCACTGTTGAACGAAAATTCAATTCCGGTGATGCGCGCTCTTTCGGCATTTTTCGCTTTAAACCCAACCCAGTCCGTGATGTTTTCTGGTGTCAATGCAATGGTGTCAGGATTGTAAATTCCGAACGTGTATTCAATCATGTTGGTGTACTGATTGATAAATCCAGCAACATCAATGATCCCCTTCCATTTGTCAATTCTAAAGACCTGTTTGATTCCGATTTCACCTGCCCATCCTTTCTCTGGTCGCAATGATTCATTTGGGAAAATAATGATTCCACCGGTTGATGTCGCAGTGTACCGTTCGGCAACAGAAGGAAAACGTACTCCTTGACCGAAAGATGCGCGCAGGTGTGTTGCTTGTCCTAGTTTTTTGTGAAAAGCCGTTCGGAAAACTGGATACACTGGGAGGGTTTTTTTTCCGAGAACGAATTTTGATTCTGCCTCAAGAGTGTCTTGTTTAAAGTACTCAACGCGCACACCAAAGGTCGCATCTACCCCTAAAATTTTTGTTTCCAACTGACTGTATCCAGCAAGATTTAGTGATTGGTGATTGCCAAAAACGGGGCTTAAAATAATGTTTTGCGTGGCTGTCGCGCCCGAAAACAAGGTTGTATTTTTATTAAAATTCTTTTGGTAGGAGTAATCGCCATAATACATGGTTGCTTTCGAAGAGGCGTAAATATTGGTAAGGTCGCCTGTAGTCACTAAATAATAGCGCGTTCGCAATTCATGTTTGTTGTTTTTCTTGTCGTAATACTTGATGTAGGGATCGACATTGATGCGGAGGTTCTTTTGATAGGTAACTGTTGAACCCGGTCCTGTTGGGTCCATTCCTCCCTGTGCAATGTAGGCCAATGAATCACTTTCCCACAAGATAAATCCTCCCGTGTACTGGTATTGCGCACTATAAAACACTCCTGTCTTTAGATTTGGTATTTTCGATTTGAAATACAGCGACCCACTGACACGTGCGCGCTCTTCTAGTGCTCCTTTGCGGTAGCCCTCACTGGTAAATCCATTCATGGAAAATGTATATCCGACACGCTTAAACATCTGTCCGACATAGGCATCCATTTGATAGAACGTTGGGTTTTTTGTCCACCATTTCAAGCTTTTACGCCTTGGGTTGTCATACACGCCTACCTGCACTTTTGCACTATACTCCAATTTCAGTCCTGGTTCACGTTCTGTAATGGCTACAATTCCATTGAGTGCACCACTGCCGTAAAGAACAGACGACGCCCCTTTTAGAATCTCAATCTGCGACATGTTTTCCATGGGAATGGCATTCCACTTCACATCTCCTACATCTGGCGCGACCATCGGTGTTCCGTTCCATACCAAAAGCACACGGCTTCCTGCTCCATAAGAATACCCGCCTCCTCCGCGAATACTTGCCTGACCATCCATGGTAAACACCCCTGGACTTTGATTCACGGTTTGCTCAAGGTTTGTGAACCCCTTACTTTCAATCAACGATGGTTTAATGATTTCCATAGATACCGCAACCTCCTCAATATCTTGTTGTCTTCGACTGGCCGTAACCACCATGTCGCCTATTTCTTGAACGACTGGTTTTAGAATGATTGTGATTTCTCCAGGACCTTTCACCACAGTGGTATCACTAGAGAATGTACTTAACTTGGTAATTAGGGTCACAGGGAAGGATTTGCAATTCAACTTGAATTTTCCATCAGGATCGGAAGCTGTGACTAAGCCATCAGAAGCGGTAACACGGGCTCCCACTGCAGGCTGTTTTGAGTCACCACTTACCACAGTTCCTGTTATTTGAGCCATACTGCACGTATGCAAAGCAAGAAAACAAAGAAAAATGAAACCCCTCATAATTAGCGCGTGGATAGTCCAAGTAGGGAACGAAAATAGGGTTTTATTTTTAATTTATTCACTCAATGTTTCGACATTTTAGGTTAAAGGTTTCGGTATTTTCCGTAAATTCAAGTTAAAATTACCCTCTTGAACCACTCTGAACTCCATTGTAAAATTGCCTTGTCCTTTCTATCTGGCATAGGTCCCCGAAAGGCCGCGCGGCTTTTGTCCGCTCTAGGCAGTGCCGAAGCTGTGTTTTTAGAATCCATGAAGGCCATACATTTCACCACAGGAATTGCAAAGGATGTATTGCGCAACATGGATCGGGAGGCTGCTATTGCTCTTGCTGATAAGCATGTCAACTACATTCTCAAGCACAATATTGACACGTACTTTTTCTTGGATGCTGAATATCCTAGGCGACTTAAGCAATGCGCCGACGCCCCCGTTTTACTTTTTGGCCGAGGCAAAAATGAGGTTAATGCTCCCCGAATGATTTCCATTGTTGGCACTCGAACAGCCAGTCCTTATGGCATAGGGCTTTGTGAATCATTGCTGCAGCAGATCATCGGTAAAGAAATCACAGTGGTGAGTGGACTGGCTTACGGCATAGACATTTGTGCGCATCAGTTTTGTGTTCGGCACAACATTCCCACCATTGGTGTACTTGGAAACGGTCCTGAACGCATTTATCCAATCGTTCACCAGCGCACCGCCGAACAGATGATGGAGCACGGTGGGATACTCACGGAGTTTTTACCTGGCACCAAGCCCGACAGGGAAAATTTCCCCATGCGCAACCGCATTGTCGCGGGCATGACAGATGCAACAATTGTGATTGAAAGCAAGAAAAGTGGAGGCTCCTTGATTACCGCTGAATTGGCGAACGATTACAACAAGGATGTTTTTGCCTTTCCGGGAAATGTTGGACAATCACTATCCGAAGGTTGCAATCATTTAATCCGCCAACAAAAAGCACATTTAATCACAAGTGCTGACGATTTTCTGACCTTTATGAGTTGGAATGATTCACCGAAAAACACGATTCAACGCAGTTGTTTCAATGAGTTGGATGCCCATGAGCGAGCGATTTGTGACTTGCTGACTGCGCCAAATGGCGAGCACATCGACGTGCTTTCATCCCAAACAGGCCAAGCCATTTCAGCGCTTAATGTGCGGCTTTTTCATTTGGAGATGAAGGGAATTATTAAGCCTTTACCTGGAAGTCGATACCGACTGATTTAAAACAAAAAGGGGATACCTTCCGATATCCCCTTTGTCACATCATGGTATTTCATTAGAAGCGTACTCGAGCATCACGCAATTTGCGGTTGTCGATTACTTCTGCTTTCTTTTTCAATGCTTCCATAAATTGGCTTTGCACTTGGCGGCGCATAGCAGCTAGGATTTGGTCGCGCTCAACGTCCCAATTTGCAGCAGCTGGTGCCTTGATTGTTTTGTCAATGCGGATGACATAAACCCCCATTTTCCCTTTCAATGGCAATGTGCGTTTTCCATCTTTCACTGCAGAGAAAAGGGCTCCTACAACTTCTGGCTCAAATCCAGCACCTGTGATTTGTGCAGAGTAGAATGTTACTTCTGCCTTCATCACTTCTGTGTATCCGCGCTTGGCCATTCCTTGAAGTGTTTTGTCCTTCAACAATTGGTTCGTAAAACGTTTTGCTTTTTTCTCCTCAATCAGTTGTTGTTTCATCATCGCCTCAACATCTTCGAATACAGGAACACCCTTTTCTCGGATAGATGATAAAATTGCAATGATGTACTTGTCCTTGTCTTTGATTGGCGCACCCACAAGGTCACCTACTTTCGCTTCGTCATTGAAGGCCAAGGCCAACAATTTATTTGCAGTTGTCGGATTTGTAAATCCAGCGACAGATGGCGCTTCTTCTTTGATTGGAAGAGGGCGTGGGAAATATCCTGCTCTCACAGCAATGGTATCGAACAACGACAATTTATCTTTGATGCTCTCTTTCTTTGAAATTTTTGCGTCCAATTTGTACAACAAGTCGTACACTTCGCGCTCTTTTTGGTCCATCGTTTCTTGCGTTGGTTTAAACGCTTTAAAGATCGACGCAAGTACAGGATAGGTTTTGTCATCGCGCTCAAGTACTTCGATGATGTGGAATCCGTAATCTGTTTTCACTACGCCAATCGTTCCGATAGGCTTCGTCGCTACAAATTCACCAAACTCAGGCACCATGTCTGCTTCGATAAAGTTATCGATTACACCCCCTTGCGGAACAGATCCTTTGTCATCACTATACTTGGTGACGAACTCAGCAAAATTGTCTTTGTTGATCAATTTCACCAAACTATCCGCCATTTTTTGTTTTTGAGCAATCAACTTTTTGTCTTTCGATTGATTTGTCCCCAATAAGATGTGGCGTGCTTTCAATCGGGAAGGCGTAAACCCTTGAACTTTAGAAATGATAAAACTTCCATTGTAGCTGTAAGGCCCTACAATTTGTCCAACTGCTGCTGCTCTGAATACCGTGTCCATTGACATTGGGTAAGACATGAGTTTTTGCGCTTTTTCATTTCCTTCAGGCACTGCCGTTGCAATCTTGGCAGAGCTGTAGAATTTGATTTCGCTATTCTGCATGACAAACGCAGAGTCATTTGTAGATACAGCAAATTGCTTCTTGATTTCACGCATTGATTTGTCAAACATGGCCGTATCCTTTTTGGACGGTTTAATGTCTACCATGAACAAGCGAATTTCGCGACTTGCTGTTTTGTTTTCGTACTTTTTGTCTTCTTTGTGCTTTTCGTAGTATGCTTGAAGTTCTTTGTCCGTTACCTTGATTTTATCATCAGGAATTTCACTGAAGCGACGAACGACGTAAGAAATTGATTTAATTTCCTTTTGTGCCAAATACTCATCTTCCGATTCAAGCTTCGTCACATATACACCTTGAGAGATTAGCGCCATGTACTTGTCGCGTTTTCTTCCTTCAATCAATTTTTTCTTTTGGTCTGCCCACTGTTGTTGAACCGCTGGATCTTTGTTTGTTTCTTGGTCATTGATCCATTTTTCCATCAACTTTGGATTAAAGACCCCTGTTGTAGAATCGATAAACTGCTCCGTACCTTGCAACATTGGGAAGCCATCACGACCATACAAGAACGCATCAAATTCATTGTCGCTTACATCAATTCCAAGAGCTTCATATTCCTTCTCAAGAATTACTTTGTCCACGACCATGGTCCATGCATTATCTGCCGCAGCATCTTGATCCTGTTGCGAATACTCACGCTGTTCTTGTTGCGCTTTCATGCGTTGTTGTTGATCAATTTGAGCAACCGCATCTTCATATTCTTTGTTGTTCACCTTTTCACCAAAGATGGTTCCGTAACCAAACTCTTCGCCTGATCCACCGAAAATTTTATCATAATCGTTCAAAATGAAAGCCAAGAGAGCGATTCCAATAATCACAACCAACAAACCTGATTTTTCACGTATCTTACCAATAAGAGCCATACAACTGATTTTATTAAGGGTGCGAATATAAACAGATGATTCGACTTTTGAAAATGACAGGCCTATTAATCGCTATATCAAACGAAAAAAGCCGCCTCTTTTTTCAATGAGACGGCTTTTAGCTGTTTTATTCTTGAATTAACCCCTTCCTTTTCCTTCTCCAGGTTTAATCTCCTTGTTCTCTTCTTTTTTCGGTTCGGTCTCTGGCTCACCTTTTCCACCGTTTGACGCTGGCTTGATTTCTGGCTTCACCGGTTTAGTCCCTCCAGAGCCATTCTCTTGTTCAACTGGCTCAGCATAGTTAATCGTTATGGTTTCCGTATCTGTGCCGCACTCATTTGTTCCTGTGATCACAATGATGTTCGTCCCTGGATTTAAGGTCAAAGCACTTGTTAAACTACCCCCTTTCGTTGGTGCAAATGCGAAGCCTGTAGTTGGTTTTCCATTCAAGGTCATAATTATACCTTGATTGCCTGACACGTTTGAAATCGTTGCGCCAAAAACAAATGACGGTGATTGAACGGTAGTTCCATTTTTTATTGGATTCGTCACCTGAATGGATGGTGGGTTGCATGGTGGAGTTGGGTTCACTGTTGGACATGGTCCAACAACGTCGCCATGGGCTTGATGCATGGGCCATTCAGAAACAGGAATGACCAATGTTTCTTGTGTGCGGTTTCCTTGATGGCAAATCGTCATCGTTTGAGGCGCAGGGACCGAATAATTGATCGTGATCGTTTCTGTATCCGTTCCGCACCCATTTGTTGCTGTGATGGTAAATGTGTTGAGTCCAGTAATTAGGTTCACTGAATTCGAGAATGATCCGTTGTTGTAAGAGAATCCTGTCATCCGTTTGCCATTCACCGTGTAAACGAGTCCCTCATTGTTGGCAATGTTTGAGATGTTTGCCGTGATATTGAAGGATGTTTGCTGCACCGTTTGACCACTTTGTGTTGGATTCGTCACTTGAATCGACGGTGGGTTACACGGCGGTGTGTTCACCACTGGACATGGTCCGAGAACGTCACCGTGGGCTTGGTGAGCAGGCCACGCAGACAAAGGAATCTCAAGTGTTTGAGAAGTAGTCCCTGAAGTGTGGCAGATCGTTACCTTTTGTCTGCTGTCTTCTAGGCCATCATCGTCCTCATCATCATCATCATCGTCATCATTCCCGTTTTGGTTGTTTATTGGAGGGCACGGGCCAGCTACGTCGCCATGGGCCTGATGCATGGGCCAATCAGAAACAGGAATGACCAATGTTTCTTGTGTTCGATTTCCTTGATGGCAAATGGTCATGGTTTGTGGAGCTGGTACTGAATAATTGATCGTGATTGTTTCCGTATCCGTTCCGCAGCCATTTGTTGCTGTGATGGTAAATGTGTTGAGTCCAGCAATTAGGTTCACTGAATTCGAGAATGATCCGTTATTGAAAGAGAATCCTGTCATTGGCGTGCCATTCACCGTGTAAACGATTCCCTGATTGTTGGCAATGTTTGAGATGTTTGCCGTGATATTGAAGGATGTTTGCTCCACCGTTTGACCACTTTGTGTTGGATTCGTCACTTGAATCGACGGTGGGTTACACGGCGGCGTGTTCACCACTGGACATGGTCCGAGAACGTCACCGTGGGCTTGGTGAGCAGGCCACGCAGACAAGGGGATTTCAATTGTCTGAGGGTTTCCGCTATTTCCAGGAGGATAGTGGCAAATCGTCACTTTTTGCGGGGTGTTGTCCACAGGTACCGTATAATTCACAGTGAAGGTTTCTGAATCGTTGCCGCATGCATTTACTGCAGTAAGAACAATCATGTTCATTCCATTCGAAAGATTCACAGTTAAAGAAAAACTGCCATTGGTCAACGCGAAGTTTGATGGAATTACATCTCCATTCACCATGCAATTCACTGTTGCAGCATTGGCCACATTGGCCGTGATGTTAAACGTTGACTGTTGCACCGTCTGGCCAGTTTGAGCAGGATTCGTTACTTGAATCGTTGGTGGGTTGCACGGTGGTGTTGGGTTTACTGTTGGGCATGGTCCGAGCACATCGCCATGTGCCTGATGTGCTGGCCAAGATGACAACGCAATTTCGAGCGTTTGTGGATTTCCATTATTTCCCGGAGGATAATGGCAAATCGTAATCATCTGCGGCGTATTGTTGGTTGGCGCCGTATAGTTGAGTGTAATGGTTTCTGTCACAGATCCACAGCCATTCGTTGCTGTAATGATGAACGTGTTCCATCCATTCGCCAAATTTACTGTATTCGAAAAGGCCCCATTCACAAATGAAAACGACGTTGGTCTTCCGTTCACCACATAACTGATGCCTTGATTGCTGGTGATGTTGGACATGTTTGCTGTAATCGTAAACGTTGCTTGATCTACCGTTTGACCATTTTGCGTCGGGTTTGTCACCTGAATGGTTGGTGGGTTACACGGTGGAGTCGGGTTTACCACAGGGCATGGCCCGAGGACATCACCATGGGCCTGATGCGCAGGCCACGCGGACAAAGGTATTTCAATTGTTTGTGGATTTCCATTGTTTCCGGGAGGATAGTGACAAATGGTAATCATCTGTGGCGTATTGTTTACCGGAGCAGTGTAATTGATCATCACCGTTTCGTTGGCTGTACCGCAAGCATTCACCACTGAAATGGTGAAGGTGTTCAAGCCCGCATTTAGCGTAACATTCGCCGAGAAAAGTCCAGATTGAGTGTTGAATATAACACCCGTTAATGGGCGACCATTTTGCTGAATGGAAATGTTTTGAGCGTTGGAAATGTTCTGTAAAATCCCTGTTAACGGAAACAAGGGCGCATTAACCGTAGAGCCATTCATTGTTGGGTTGGTCATTTGAATGCTTGGCTGAACACATGGAGTGTAGTTGACATTGATTGTTTTAATGTCAGTGCCGCAGCTATTTAGAACGCTTACAGCGATTGCATTCAAGCCCTGGTTTAAGTTCAAGCCTGCCTGAATTTGACCACTGGCCGTGTTGAGCGTAAAGTTGCTGATTGATTGCCCATTCATCGTAATGGACACACCTTGCTGATTTGTGATGTTTTGCGCAACCGCTACCAACGAAATTTGCGGGTTCGTAAACGTCGCGTTGTTCATTGTTGGGTTCGTAATGGTCAATGTAGGAGGAACACAATTGTCGTAGTTAACGGCGATCGTTTCTGTATCTGTACCGCAGCCATTTGACGAAGTGATGACGATGGTATTCACGCCTGGTATCAACCCAACATTTGCCGCACCTACACCGGTGGCAGCATTAAACGTGAATGAAGAGATATTCTGCCCGTTCAACGAAATTATCACATTTGCTTTTGCAACAACGTGTTGGGTTTTAAAGCTGAATGGGAACGACGCTGTTCTTACAGTCAAGCTTGAGGTTGTCGGAGTCGTCAACGCGATCACTGGCATTTGACATGTTTTGCGAATGATGGTGGTTGACTTCACATCCTTTCCACACGGCGTTGTTGCAGAGAGCTCGATGGTATTGTTGTTTTCCACCAAGTTGATTGTCGCTAAGAATTTACCCGATTGTGTATCGAAGGAGAACGCATTGTTTGGAATGCCATTTACCGAAAACAAAAGATTGTTGCGATCCTGGGCATGGTAAACATCTGCTTGAACCGTGTACGTTGCTGTTGAAACACTTATGTTTGATGCCACTGGATCTGTAAAAAGCACGATTGGAGTCAAACAAGGTTGATAATTCACTGTCGTTGCCTCAACATCGTTTCCACAGGTGTTTGATGCTGTGATTTCGATGGTGTTTGTGCCTTGTTGAAGCAACACATCTGCATCAAAGCGATTTGTTTGAGACGTGTAGGTAAAGTTCGTAGAAACGATGCCATTCACTCTAAATACGATGGTGTTGCGGTCGATGACATTCGTGATTGTCGCAGAAATATGTGACGATTGGGATGCCGAGGCTGTGTTTCCGCTTGATGGTTGACTATAGGTGACAACTGGAGAAATACATCCTTGCGCCGTGTTGTAGTTATTGATGTTTCCAGAGCCATTTGTGCCACCACCTGAAGTGTTGGTGCCCCCTGAAGTGCTGGTGTGATTGTTAAAACGGAAGTTGACAAAGAACGAGGTGTAATGGTACAAGTCATTTCCAATATGGATTGGGCTTTGTAATCCTTCGTATAGGTCATAGCCGGTAAATGTCGTTTTGTGTTCAATCCCAATCGTTGTGCGTTTGCCTACTTGGTAGCCCAGGCCAAAACCAAGGCTAGGCATGATGCTTACCTTGTTGGGTGCAGACAATTCAGTTTCATAAATGCCATCCATTCCTTGAATTGTATCGAAATCATTTTGATAATCCGCCCACACGTTCGCCCATGTCAAGCCAATACCACCAAAAATGTAAGGGTCAAAACCTGTTCGTTCTCGAATACGATTTCCGTGAATCACCAATTCAAGCGCCAACCTATTCTGTGTCGATTGGAAATTGTTTATGCTATAAATTGTGTCGAGTGAAGAATTTACTGGAATGTATGAAGAATCAGATTCAGCATCCTTTCCGTACCAGTCTCCATGCAAATACCTCGCTCTCAAATCGAAAACAAGGCGCTTACCATAATTGTAATTGAATGATTTTCCGAGTACGACACCATACCCAACATAGGTTTGATTTTTTATGTCTGATGTTTGCCAAGTACCACCGACATTGAGTCCGAGGTACCATTTTCCGCTGTTTTCGTAATCGATTTTTTGGGCAGTTGCGCCCATGATTGTGAAGAAAAAGAGGATCGAAAGTGTAACAATTCTGTTCATAGTCCTTATTTAATGTTGTGCCGCCGTTTGCGAATGCTGTGCCAAAATTGGCAATAAAGCATTGAATATCGCACAAAGGAGCGCTACAATTTACGGCTGTTTGTTCTTTCTTGGCTGAAATTCCTTAATTTCAGCGAGAAATTCGGCGTATAAAAGTTCACATGAGGACCCTTGTTATTTTCTTGTTAACGGCACTTTTTTCACACAGTTCGGTCGCTCAAAGTGACTACAATGTGTGTTCGCAGGCGCTGGAATTGTGTCCAAATGTGTCGGTTTCAGTCACGAACATCGGCGCCAATAAAACTGTTTGTCCAGGATGTGAAGACGATTTTAATTTCTGCTTCACGGCAAACAATACCATCTGGTTCACATTTACCACCAATACCATCGGAGGAACAGTGCAACTTGATTTTACAAATCTTGTTTTTCAGCCCGGACTTGAAATTGGTACAGCGTTGCAAGCAACGATCTTGAGTGCAAGTATTCCTTGCGATGCCGCGTCTTATGCTGCTGTTGGAAATTGTATTTCAAGTGGATCAACTCCTTTTACGCTGAATGCTGTACTCAATCCATCTACAAGCTATTATGTTGTTGTTTCAGGCGATTCACCAAGCCCAGGTTTAACAAGCCCGGCTGAATGTACCTTTGACCTCACCCTAAGTGGTTCAGGCGTTGATCGTGTTGCAAGTTCGATTTCCATTTCAATAAGTAACACTGCGATTTGTCCGAATGAACTCGTTACAGCAAGTGCTGGATTGAGCGCCTGTCCTGATTCCGGAACCTACCAATGGTTCATCAATGACACCCTTGTGGCAGTGACCACAGACAGCGTTTTTCAAACGAGCGACTTTACCGATGGCGATGTATTGACCGTTCAAAACAACTGTTATGCCCAATGCCCTGTGACCGTGACCTCTTCAGGAATAGCCATATCGGTTTATTCTCTCTCTGTGAATGCAGGAGCAGACATTAACATCCAACCAGGAGAAAGTGTGCAATTGAATGGTTCATCGAGCAGCATATCTTTTGTTTGGAGCCCTGCGTATGGCGTGAGCGACACCAACAGTTTAACCCCTATTGTTAGTCCTGCAGTCACGACGGTATACGCCCTAACTGCAACAGAAAATGGATGCACCCTTCAAGACCAAGTGGTGGTCAGTGTCGCTTCACCTCTATTCATTCCAAACACATTTTCTCCCGATAATGACGGAACGAACGACACTTGGGAGATCCAAGGAATCAATATCTACACAGATTGTTTCGTAAAGATTTTTGACCGTTGGGGCCAAGAGGCTTTTCAGTCCATTGGCTATTCAAGCAGCAAAGAATGGGACGGAACGAACAATGGAAATCCACTGAATGAAGGGGTTTATTTTTACATCATCGAATTGCGCGATTCCGATGAACAGGTGTTTCACGGCAGCATAACTTTGGTGCGATGAAAGGAGGGTTTCACATAGCGATGATATCTTTCGCATTGCTGAGCACGGGGAAAATCTTCGGTCAACAAATCGCCCAATATTCGCAGTGGTCTTCGCATCAATTTGCGCTGAACCCTTCACATGCGGGCATCAAATCATGCGTCGATGTGCATACGATTTACCGCACACAATGGGTGGGTTTTGGTGGCGCACCTAAATCTGGGATGTTTACACTTTCTGCCCCCTTGAGTTCTAAACGAAAGCAATACCTTTCTGCCAGACAGGGCATTGGGCTTCGCTTTGAGAGCGATCGCATTGGTCAATTCAATACCAACCGACTCAATGCCGCTTATGCTGCCCACTTTAATTTTTCGCGTGATACCCGTTTGTCGCTTGGAATTTATGGTGGGGTGATTCAGTTGGGGTACGATCCAAGTACGAGTACAAGCATTGATCCAGACCCGACGGTATTGAAAGAGGCCTCCTTCGTTGTTCCCGATGCCACCTTTGGCGCTTGGTGGAATGGACAAAATTATTACGCAGGATTGGTCCTCGATCACCTCATTGCTTCCCGTTGGAAGGACATTGGAGTGAGTTCAAAGTTTCATTTCCATGCCCTGCTAAACGCCGGTTACCGCTTTCAGTTCAGTGATAAATTCACCTTGATTCCAGCTGTACTTTTGAAGATTCCTAGCCGTGGACCAGTCGCACTTGATCTTCAGCTGATGGCCGATTTAAACAATCAATTCAACTTCGGTCTGGGCTATCGAAATCAAGATTGTTTAATTCTTTTCGCAGGATTTAAGCTAAATCAACGGTTATCAATTCAATATTCGTTCGATGCAACTATATCAGCCCTGCGTAAAGCCAGCAGCAACAGCCATGAAATCTCCTTAAGCTTCAACACCTGTCGGAAAGCGAGCAGAAGCACTTCGGCGTGTCCATTATTTGAGTGATTCGCGTTATTCAATTTTGGGTGTTTATAAAAGCCAAGGCACTTCGATAAAGGCAAGGTATGAATTGAGGACCTTTGCATGACAAATACTTCCTCATGAGAAAATTACTTCCGATCGTGGCTGTGGCCATTTTTACTGCATGTGTTCCTTCAAAAAAATACAAAGAACTTGTTGAGCGCGAAAAAATTTGCGCAGAAGAATTGGCGAAGTACAAAAGCAGTGCGTTGGACAATGAGGGCAAGGCTAAAGATTTGGAATCCCGTTATGGGGTTTTAAAAAAGGAGGTGAGTGAACTTTCTGGCGACACCACAAAACTAGGCCATGACTTGCGAATTTTACAATCAGAATACGACAAACTTCAAGCGCAGAGCGAATCCCTTGAGCGGTCATTTGACAAGTTGCGCAATTCTGGAGCAAAGGAAACGGCAGCCCTACAAGCCGAGTTAGAAGCGAAAAACCTAGAACTTCAGCGCAAAGAGGATGCGTTAACCACTTTAGAGAATGAGTTGGTCAACAAGCAAAAAATACTCGAAGAGCGCGAACAGCGTGTGAACGAATTGGAAGAGGCAATTGCCAGAAAAGATGAGGCAACGAAATTACTGAAAGCGAAAGTGGCCAATGCCTTGAAAGGGTTTGAGAGCCAAGGCTTGACTGTCGTTCAAAAGAACGGAAAAATCTATGTGAGCATGGAGGCCAAATTGTTGTTTGCTTCTGGTAGTACGGTCGTTGAAGCCAATGGAAAGAAAGCCTTGGTGGAATTGGCAAAGGTTCTTGAGAATGAAAAAGACTTGGAAATCATCGTTGAAGGTCATACGGATACAGACAAATTGGTAAGCGCATCGCACCCGACATCCAACTGGGAATTGTCCGTTTTGCGTGCAACATCAGTGATCGATATTTTGCTTTCCAATTCCAAGATGAACGCTGCCCAATTGATGGCTGCTGGACGTTCTGAATTTCATCCTGTTGATCCTGCGGACAAGGCAAAAAATCGCCGAATTGAGATCATCATTTCGCCAAACTTGAGCGAGTTGTTTGAGATTATTTCGAATGATTAGATTTTCAGGCCTCTTGGATTAAATGTACCTTCTTTGTTTGGCCAACGAAGCATTTTTGTATATTCGATCTAACTAAATTTTGAACATGCAAATAACCATTCACATTGATGATTCTAACGATAAGGGCAAGGATTTGTTGGCGTACTTGCAATCGCTAGAATTCGTTCAAATAGAAAGTGCTGACCTTCCAAATTGGCAGAAAGAACAACTTGATATTGCGTTAGAAAAACATCAATTGAACACCAACGAATACAGCGATTGGAATACTGTTAAAGAGGGCTTAATGGCTAAATATAATTTAAAGTGATTCGTTCAATTGTCGTCAGACAGGCGGCACAAATACAAATTGAAACAGCAGTAATTTGGTTTTTTGAAAAAAATATCGGGTTAGAAAAAAAGTTTTTACTCGATTTAGAGAAGGGTATGCATTACATCCAAAAATACCCTTCAAAATGTCAAATCAGATACAAAACCATAAGAATAAAATTTCTGAAAAAATTTGATTTCGGCATCCATTACATATTTGATCAACGAACCGTTTATGTACTTGCTGTATTTCATACTAAACAGAATAGTGACGATTGGTTTCAATAATCAAACATTAGATTGTTTAACCCCTAACGCATGACCGAACAACTGCAACTCAAACTTAAAACACTCCCTGAAAAGCCGGGTGTCTATCAGTATTTCGATGCGGGCGGAACGATCATCTATGTTGGGAAAGCCAAGAACTTAAAGAAACGGGTTACTTCCTACTTCACGAAAACACCCGAAAACGGCAAGACCTATTTGCTTGTGAAGCGCATTGTTGACATGCAATACATCATTGTCGACACCGAACTGGATGCGCTGCTGCTGGAGAACAACCTCATCAAGAAATACCAACCGAAGTACAACATTCAACTCAAAGACGACAAAACCTATCCCTGGATTTGCGTTAAAAACGAAGCTTTCCCGCGCGTATTTTCCACCCGGTATTTGGTGCGCGACGGGTCGAAGTACTTTGGGCCTTATCCGAGCGGTAAAGTGATGCAAACATTGCTTTCGCTTATTCGTGACTTGTATCCCTTACGCACCTGTGCATTGGATTTGTCCCCAAAGAAAATCAGCGAAAAAAAATACAAAGTTTGTCTTGAATACCACATCGGGAATTGTTTAGGCCCCTGTATTGGTGCTCAATCCGATGAGAAATACAGCGATTACATCACACAAATCGAGTATTTACTCAAAGGGAATAGTCAATCGGTGATTCGTGTTTTGAAGCAACAAATGTTGGCGCATTCTGAAAAATTCGAGTTTGAAGAAGCCCAGGCCCTAAAGGTAAAAATTCAGAATCTGGAACATTTTCAAGCCAAAAGCACCATCGTTTCGCCGAGCATTCATGAAGTGGACGTGTGCACCTTGATCGAAGAACATGATGGAGCCTTTGTAAATTATCTCGTCATCCACAACGGGGCCATCATTCACGCCTATACCGGCGAGGTCAAGAAAAAATTGGACGAAACGCGGGAAGAAATTCTTGGTTATGTGTTGCCCGAACTGCGCGCACGGTTTGAAAGCATCTCTAAAGAAGTCGTTACCGACCTCGCGCTTGATCTTACATTCCCTGATTTTAGTGTGCATGTACCGCAACGGGGAGATAAGAAACAGTTGGTAGAACTTTCGTTGCGCAACGCCAAATTTTACCGACTCGACAAAGCCAAGCAAGAAAAAATCAAAGACCCAGAAAAGCACAGCAACCGCATTCTCGAGCAAGTGAAAAAGGATTTTCGTTTGGCGGAATTGCCCGTTCACATGGAATGCTTTGACAACTCCAACATCCAAGGAACGAACCCTGTTTCTGCCTGTGTGGTATTTAAAAATGCCAAACCC
>CALPWQ020000034.1 GCA_943327315.2 Chitinophaga pinensis | reverse complement strand
TTGTCAAAAAAAATGCGCTTCATTTGTCGTTCATCGATATAAGTTATTATATTTGCCCCCACAAAACGGTTAGGTGATGTAGCTCAGTCGGTAGAGCAAAGGACTGAAAATCCTTGTGTCGGCGGTTCGATTCCGTCCATCACCACAAAAACAGAGTGAGAGTGAAAAGCGAGAGCGGTTCACTCCACTTTCTTTTACTTCGCTCTCGCACTTATCCTCACACTTCAATTACTTCTTGTAAATCCTTCGCCAAGTTCGATATTTCAGTCCTTTGGCACACCAATTCCAAAAGCCCATTTCTTAGTGGCTTTCCTGCTTTTTTATCCTATTAATACTCCAGTTTTACGCGATATAACCCTTATTATATTACAAAAATAATCGCTTTTAACCCATACTTCATTACATTTTTACTGTTTAATTACCCTTATTTTGTTACATTTGATATCAAAGTAAATGAAGGATGAATATAGATAGACATGTTTATGTGGAACTTTTGAACTGGAAAAAAAGTGCGGATCGAAAGCCATTGATTTTAAGAGGGGCAAGACAGGTTGGTAAAACTACGCTCATTCATCAATTTGCCAAAAGTTACAAAAATAAGATACTGCTTAACTTGGAAATCGCTGAAGATAAAAGGGTTTTTACAGATTTCGATACGATCAATTCCATTGTTGAATCCTTATTTATTTCACACAACATTTCTCCAGCTGAAAAAGGAGATACACTTATTTTTATAGATGAAATTCAAGAGTCACCAGAGGCAATATCAATGTTGAGGTATTTTTATGAGAATGAACCTGATATACATGTAATTGCTGCGGGTTCTTTACTCGAACATTGCATGCGAAAAGTGAAAAGTTTTCCGGTGGGCAGGGTAAATATGTTGTATATGTATCCAATCAATTATCCTGAGTTCCTTCGTGCCATCCAGAAAACTGCAGTATTGGAACAATTGAATACAATTCCAATCCGTGAGGTTGCTCATAAAACTTTGTTGGATTTATTTAATCGCTATGCCATTATTGGTGGTATGCCTGAAGTTGTGCGAAAATACGCAGAAACGCAAAGCGTAGCTGATTTGCCAACCATTTACGAAAGTATCTGGGAAACGTACAAAGAGGATGTCGTAAAATATGCGACGAATAATTCTGAAGCCCGAATAATTAGACACATCATGTCTACAGCTCATTTGGGTTTAGATTCTAGAGTTAAATTTCAAAATTTCGGCAATTCGAATTACCGCTCAAGGGAGGTTGGCGGAGCATTTCGAAATCTTGATGACGCCAAAGTGATCCAACTCATATACCCAACAACTGATACTTCTTCTCCTATACTGCCAGATTTAAAAAAATCTCCAAGACTTCAATTTCTGGACACTGGACTTATTAATCATGAATTAAACATTCAGGCTGAAATGCTTGCCATGGAAGATTTGAATAATGCCTATAAAGGAGCGATAATTCCACATTTAGTGGCGCAGGAACTTATGTCCTTGAATACACTAAAATCAGTTAAACCGATATTTTGGGTCCGTGAAAAAAATCAATCTTCTGCTGAAGTAGATCTTGTAGTTCAATTCAATAAAATGGTTATTCCCGTTGAGATAAAATCAGGTAAAGAAGGTAAACTGAAGTCATTGCATCAGTTTGCAGAATCGTCGCCTCATCCATATGCTGTTCGAATGTATGCGGGTAAGTTTAGCATAGAAGAACATTCAACAAAAAGTGGTAAAAAGTATTTTTTAATGAACATGCCCTATTACTTGTCAACCAAACTTAATGAATATCTAGGTTATTTCGTTTCCAATTTTAAGTGAGTTAACTTTGCACACTGAAAAACAATAAAAGCCATTGGAATTCCTGATGATTAACAAGGGCTCTTTTATTTGCTGAATGTTACAGCAAGAGAAATGCCTTTTATAAAACAGTCAATTTTAGCGTTTTTATTAAAATGGTGTTTAATTTCGGGCTGACTAAACATCGGATTTTGAAAGACATCCTTCCTCATCACATTTTTGAAGCGCTTCGAAACGGAGATGATTCTCCTTTGTATGAGATGTACCGACTTTATCGAGATGAGTTTTTGGCCTGGTCTAAAAAGCAATTCAATACGACAGACGAACAAGCCAAGGATGCATTTCAAGATGCAATGCTCGATTTCCATCAGAATGTTTTAACGGGAAGATTAACCGAACTGACCAGTTCACTCAAAACATATATTTTTCAGATCGGCAAACACAAAATCCTAAACATTCAGAAAAAAGAAAGTCGTTTGACTTACCATGATGCGCTTCACATGATTAACAATGGAGAAGTTGATCATTTCATGGAGGAAGAAAATAAAGCATATACAGAAGAACAAATCAGTCAAGCCATCGAAAAGTTGCCAGAAGATTGTCAAAAAGTATTGAAATTGTTTTATTTCAGCGAATACGACATGGACAGCATTGCGCGCGAGTTGAACTATAAAAATGCCGACACTGCGAAATCTAAGAAGTCGCTGTGCATGAAAAATCTGATGAGTGAACTAAAGAAAATGTCATCCATACTGGTCTTTTAATGGAAGAGTACGACGAACATATCGAATTATTTGAAAACTATGTAGCTGGTGAAATGGCGGACCAAGAGGTGGTCGATTTTGAGGCACGTTTGGCCTATGATTTAGCGTTCAAGCAGGCCTTTAATCGCTACCAGGCCATTGAAATTGCCATCAAGACGCACTATAGAAACGAATTAAAATCCAAATTTGAGCTTGTGGACCGTGCAATGGACCAATCGTTAGAGCGCAAACAGCGGATTAAAAAGCAATTGGCGTACTACACCACTTTTGCTGCTGTCATGGTGCTTGCCGTTTATGTGCTCGTTCGATATCAGTCACCGTCAAGCAAAGAACTTGTCGTGCAGTATTGGCCCGAGGAGCCTGGTCTTCCTGTAAAGATGAGTGCGAAGGGCAAGTATGATGATGCAATGAACGCCTACAAGCTGGGGGAGTATGCAAAGTCCGAAAAAATCTTGAGCCACATCACATCAGATACGGCCAATTATTTCTTGGGCGTGATCGAGTATGCGCAAGGTGATTTCCAGAAGTCGGCTACCTGTTTCAAGCGCGTAGATCTTACTTCTTCCTACTACAACGAAGCACAATTCCGGCTCGCATTGGTGTACCTTCGAACCGAAAAGGTGAAGGAATCTCATCACATCTTGAAAAAACAGGTCAGTGATTCTACAGAGTTTGCAGCGGTGTCAAAGGAGATTTTGAAAAAAAAAATCTAAGACACTTACAATTCAATTTGGCAATTGATTCACTTTACTGTGAATGAATATTGATGTGCTGTTTTTGATATATAAAAATAGTATTGAAAATAGCCATCTGTAATCCATACACTTAAAATCGTACTTAAATAATACATTAAAATTAAAAACCATGAGAGAAAACAATCCTGACGAAGAATTGGATGCAGTATTTTTAGATTCTGACAATGACGGTGATGAAGATACAATACTGCTGGATGCTGACGATGATGGCTTCGTTGAAACAATTGGCTCCGATTCTAACAATGATGGACTAATCGATACTGTGGTTTATGATTCAGATGGTGATGGTAATTCAGATACTGTGGCTTACGATACCGATGGTGATGGAGATGCAGATATGGTAGCTATGGATTTAGATGATGATGGCGATGTAGATGCGATATCATACGATTCTGATAATGATGGAGTTGCAGATTCTTATGCTGTCGATTCAGACAATGACGGAGATTTTGATGATGATGACACGTATCTTTAATTGCTGAAAGATGATTAAAACTTTAGTATGTAAAAAGTGTGATAGAAATATCAAAGTTGATTTTTCGAAAGCACCTAATGATAAGTTTACAATTGCATGTCCCGGTTGTCAGCAGAAATACAAATTAGAAAAGCCAAAAACGGAAGACAACACGGTGCTCAAACCGGAAGCGCCAAAAATTGAAAATGCCACAAAGATTAAAAGCATTCCGTGCCCTAAATGTAAGTCAGAATTAAAGGTTGATTTTGCGAGAATTGAAAAGTATCCGGCGATTATTCAATGTCGAAATTGCGAGACTAGGATCAAATTAAATGATCCAAAAGCGCCCAAAAAAATGGAGATGGGCAATTTAGATCAATTGGCAAAAGATAAGTCAAAGTTGAAAATTGACGGCTCTAAAATTGATCCGAAAAATAATTGGGCTTACAAAGTCTACAGCTTCACGAAGAGAATTCCTTATCTAAATAAACTAACACTTGCAATTTATTTAGGTTATTTAGTTCGCTCAATTTCTAAATCACTTTCTAATATCTCACTTGATTCGATTACACCAGAATCCTTTTTGAAGTTGTGCGCTGAAACGAATATAGTGGCGATCAATACCTTTAATTCTGCTGTCAATCCCGTATTAAGAGAAAATGATATCAATCCAAAGTTAACTTCATGGGCCAGTAATTGGTTCGTCAAGAAGATTTCTCAACGTATCATTTTGAGCGTTTTGAAATCGAAAAATGTGGATATGAAACTTCCGTATATAAAAAAATACCTTGACGTTGTAAACAAGGAAAATGCGGCCATTAAGCGTATTTTCGCAAATGAATATGCAATTTATATCTACATTGCAATTCTACTTTACATCCAATATGACTTTTTATCGACGTATTTAAGTTTCATAAAATTGTTGCTTTTTGAGGTTGCGGTGGTACTTCCTGGATTTTTGTTTTTGAGGCATTTGGAATTTTTCCGATCAGCTAAAATCTATGCGTTATGGTTTTTGGTCTTTTTTATTCAGTACCTCGTGAATTTTCAATTGTCGGAATTTTCAACCCTTCGAGACGCAAAGATTGTTGCACTTGACTTATTTATTCCAATTTCCTTGTTTATCCTAATTGTGAGTATGATTGGAGAGAAATTGGAACGCCACAACATGCAGCCATCAATTTTTCAGTCAAAACTTGGTGCGTTTATTTTCAAGCCAAGATTTGCTTTGGGAATCTTTTTAATTCCTCTTGTGGGCGTTTTCTCTTATTACCTTTTCACGCGACATGAAATAACTGAAGAGGAGTACCAACAGTTCAATGAGAGAAATTCATTTGTTTCTGGAAAATGGTATTTTTTGAATGATGATAGTACGAAAGTTTATGTATTAGACATCGAACCATTTGAATCGAACTATAGCGAACAGTATTCAAGTATACTGAATGCTGAGATGGATTATTTCATAACGGATATGGGTGGAGAAAGTATAGGTTATGGAACTTATGAGACGACAGCTGACTTTGATGAAACGTTAGAATTGCCTTGGAAATTCAATGAAGGGCTTGAAATCAAAAGTTTGAACAATGATAAACTCCTTATAAATCTTAACTTTTCAAATAAGTCGATGCTTGATATCAAAGCGGTGAAGAATCCGGATGCCTTTGCGAAAATCATTGCTAAAAAAGAAAAGAACTCGATTATTGGCGATATGACTGGAAGCTATGTAGGAAGTTTTGGAGAGAACGAAATTACCTTGATCATTGATAACATCAATCAAAGCACATTGGTTGTCACTGGAACCAATTCGCTATCAGGAAATACAAGACCTTTAAAGGGGACCGTTCAAATTTTAGAAAATGTCTGTACGTTCGTGTTGAACGAGCCAGGTGATGATGAATATGACGGTGTTTTTGAATTTAAAATTTATAAAAATTCAAGCAATTACTTAGAAGGAAGTTGGAGGTCAAACAATGGAGATTTAGAAAGAAGTTATGTCCTAGACAAACAATAGTGAAATCATCCAATTCTTTATAAACCAAAAAGATACTGATGTTTGTACATCAATTAAAGAAGATTCAAATACAAAGACTACTCCTCGGAGTGGTCTTTTTTTGGTTTAAACTTCGCGCGAAATGGTTTTTTGTTTCGTCGATCGCATGGTAATGTAATTCAAAATGTTCTGTGAGAACTATTGAAAAATGTCGCCCCACCAGAAATCCAATTCACACAAGGGTATAAAGAATATCCCTTTCAAATCGCCAGCGAAGTAAATAGTGAAACAGGAAAACTCATCGATGCCTGAACCTTAGACGGCAAATCCCACTTATGCAAAGTACTAGAAAAAGTCCCCCAACTATCCAAAAAATGGGATGCGATGTTGAACGTGTATTTCCCACAATCTCCCCATTGCCCATCACCCGATGTCCGGCCCAATAATACGGCGCAGCCATTTCGGATCGAGAACACGTATGAATGTAATCGAGTTTTGTGTCTTGCATCAATGAAGCGATCTGTTTCTTGGTTTTCATTGCGGCGTAAAATTTCAAAAATAATTCATTTGATACTTTGTCGTCAACTTCCCACAGATTGGCAATCGTGACACTTGCTCCCGTGGCATGAAATGCTCGAACAAACCCATCAACGCCATCTCCAGCGATGATCTTTCCATTGGATGTATTGCACGCATTTAAAACAATGAGTTGTGGACTGCGAATGTTTGAAATCTCAGTGAGACTCAATCGCCTATTCGAAAAAACCAACGAGGACATGGATGAGGATTTTGAATCAACAAGTCCGTGTCCGCTAAAATGTAAAATGGGTGTCTTTGCATTCAAAAAGTGTTCTGCTGTCGCTTTTTGATTTTTAAATACAACGGTGTGATCCTCCCCCTCTAAATTTTCAATTAAACGGGTTGAAAAAGGCAATTCAGTAAACTCTTTGTTTTTGTTGAAGGGCGCAAATGCTGTAATATTCAACGGTATTCGCTGCTTTCTCCGCATGTAAATGCCCGGAGAAAGTGTGTACTCAATTTGAATATGTTTGATCAAAAAATCTAATTTCCGGTAATCTCCTGAAAGATAATTTTTCGGGGTGCAGAGCAAAGTCTCAAATACCAGTTTATTGATTTCACCTTCAGGACAAACAATCAATTTCTTAAATTTTCGGATGTTTAAATTTGGAAAAATGACTTGACTCAATGTCGATCCAAATGTCACATAATTTTTAAAATTTATATCGATAATCGATTTGTTCAATTGGCTAATGAACCAAGTTAGATCGGAATTCATTGCGAAGAGAAACACCTTCTTTTTCTCGATGCCAAGAGCGAAATAATCGTTTTTTTGATTGGATAAGAAATCAAGAAACAACTCTCCATTTTTTAATTTACTTTGAATTGTTTTTATGGAAATTGGTGTGCTTTTGTAGGAAATGGAATTCTTTGTGAAGTCAAAGTATTTTAACTTCTGATTTGCATAAAAAATACGTTCCAATGAATAGTCAAGTTTGTATTTTCTTTTAAGAACTTCGATATGAATCACATCTTTAAAAGGAACTAAATTGTAAATTCCCAGCAGCTGGTTTGTATTGTTCGATTTGAATTCATCGAAGGTAATTTCCCACAGTTTTACTGCTTGTCTAGAAATAAGTTCAGAGGAGTGGATAAGCTCAGTTTTGTTTAATTCTTCAATTTGTTGGAATAAAGTTTCATTCTTAAAGCGCAAACATTGCAGTGCGTCTTCTTTATTAGGAATTCTTTTTAAACGATTCTGGTCCACTTTATTCAAATCAATTCCAAATGCATCAATCGCTTGATCGAAATATTTCGAAGAGATCGTCAAACGCTTAGGCAATATTTTATTGTTAAAAATCAAATTCACCAATCCCATGAGGTAAAGCGTCTTTGCTCGCTCATGATGAACCAATCCATAATTCTTCGTCCAAGTTTCGTTGGCCAGTGCGTAGTAGCTCATCGCATTTCTTAGTGCTTCAAGTTTTTGCTGACTTCCTGCTTCAATTTGATTATAGGTGTGAATATTGTCGTGATATGTATTTCCAATCAAGTGATAGGTTTTCGCCAAATAATATTTGGGGAGATTATTCTCCAAAATGAAACTTTTAGATTTGGAATAAAAATCACGAATCCATTTGTATTTTCTGAGGACTTCAGTTCCATTTGAATTAATTTGAAAAAACATTTTATTGCTTTGCGCGAGGATATTCCAAATCTTATAAATCTCTATTTCCTGCTCTTGTGTTGGCGTTAAGTGCTGAATGAGTTGGGCGCAGGAGTCCGCATACTTTTTGGCAAGACCTGTCTCAATTTTTTCAAAGTAATAATTGCTCAACAACGCATAATTCCACGCCAAGTGGTAATCGTTGGGCTTATAGAATTTTGATCTGATGCGCTTGCTTTCCTTCCAGTGCACGAGCGCTTCTTCCAAATCCCCCTTGAGTTTGTAAAAATCCCCTTCGTATTGGTTGAGCTGCGCTAGGTTCTTTTTTTTGGATTTTTCCTTTTCGATCCACCGTATTCCTTCGGAGTAGTTGCCCGAAAACAAGTAGTGCTCCATTTTTATGGTGATGCTGTTCCTCGCATGGCCAAGGGAGCTGAAAAGCATGAGGAAACAACATAAAACGAAACATTTCATGGCTTGAAGGTAAGCATTCAATTCTTGCGAAATTCGCAACTTCCATTTTTCCTCCTGTGCAAATCAATTATCATAGCTTGCTCATTCAGAATACATTTGATGCAATTAATTCTTATTACGATGAAATTTATTCTAAGCACAGCACTACTTTTATTTTTCTCGGCGAATGTCTTTTCGCAAATAGAAGGAGTAACAGACTCAACCAAAATACTTACCATGCAAAATGGTGAAATTCGAATTGGGGAGATTATCAGCGACGATGGTCGAGAGATTTTATTTTTGTCAAAAGACATCGGTAAAATTTTTATCCTAAAACAAGATGTAAAAAGTATTCGGCCCTATAAACCAGAGGTTGGAGAACTTGTCGATGGGGATTTTTTTGTGAATTCACCATTCAACACCCGTTATTATTTTACGACAAATGCACGTCCTTTAAAAAAAGGGGAAGATTATGCTATGGTTCACCTTTATGGACCTGAAGTTCATTTTTCTGTAAGTGATCGATTGTCCATAGGTGTAATGACCACTTGGATTGCCTCACCTTTTATTCTAGCAGGAAAGTACTCTATTCCCACGAAAAATCCGAAAGTGAACTTCGGAATTGGGACCCTCCTCGGCACCTCTGGCTACTTAAATAACTCCCGTAGTTTTGGAGGATTACATTGGGGAATGGCAACTTTTGGTGATGAAAAGCAGAATATGACGATTTCATTGGGCTATTCTTACATAAATCTTGCAAATTCGAGTTCGTCAAAACTGAATACCGCACCCGTTTTTTCCATTGCGGGAATTAAAAAAATTGGCAAGAAGGCAAGTTTATTTTTCGATTCCATGGTGTTTTTTGGTGGAGAAAGGACAAAAAAAACTACCTCGTATGATTATATCTACAACCCAATAACAAATGGTTATGAATACATGCCGACTACAACGTCTAGTGTTGTTCGCAATACTTTAGGGTTTTTCATGCCTGGGATGCGTTTTCAAAGTGGACCAAAGTCGGCATTTCAATTTGCACTTGCCGGTGTGATTTTTACAGAAAAAAATACCACAACAAACAAACGGACAACCAGATCTTTCCCCATTCCACAATGTTCGTGGTTTTTTAAGTTCTAAGAGAACCAAAAGAAAAGAAACAAAAACGCCCGATGATCATCACCGGGCGTTTTTGTTTTTTATCCTTCTTGTTCTTTTTTGCCTTCTTCTTTCTGACGTTTCAACTCAGCTTGTTTCGCTTGTTGGTCTTCCGCAAACTTTTTCATTTTCTTTGCGAAAAACATCGCAATCAAGGCAAATCCCATCGCCAATAATCCGTACAACATGATAACATTTTAAAGTGAATAATGCACTAAAGATAAGCGTTGTTTTGAAAGGGTTTCAGAATCGACGAAAATCATTTACGCTTTTTATGCTTGATCATATTCATTTCTTTGCGTGCTACTTTACCGCATAACACTTCTCTGCAATCTCAAGCGCCAATTCCATATCCTCACCTCCCTTTTCATTGAAATCACTTTCATTCGGGTATTTTTTCTTCGTGAGCTTCATGGCACAACCGCAGTCAATGCTTCCCGCTTGTTTGCAACTGCCCATGTAAGCGTTTTCGCCTCCCTTGGACCAGCCGCTGCAGCTTGTGATGCTTAGGGTAAGAGCTAAAAATAATAGTATTCTCATCAGTTAAAGATTAAATTGAGCGCTGAAGGTAGAAATTATTGCGATTTATGTAAAAAGAGATTTAAGATTTTAATTCATGGTGAATCAGTAGATTGTATTTCAAAATGTTAATTTTATTCATCCCTTATCAAATTTAAAACGAGTAGAAATGAAGTATGTCATCATATTCGGGCTGTTGTTAAGCCTACTTCAATCGTGTACCACTTATTATTTTACAAGTCCTCAACCGGCTGGTGGAGTAAAACTTTTTGAAATTCCTGAAAACTTGAGAGGAACTTGGAATTGCACCTATGATTCTGTTGGTGAAAGAAAATGTCTAGAGGATGGCGGTTATTTTATTGGTTCCGACCAAATTGAAATCAAAGAAAAAAATCAAACAACCACCTGGAAAATTGGACAAGAAGTGGAAATGCTCAAGTTGAATGATTTTTATGTGCTCAATTTTGTGCAGATACAAAAAATGTTCAATTCTAAGGGAAAACAAGTTGTTTCTCCGCTTTATTCGGCAATGGTAATTACCGAAGTCGAAGGGAGTATTGCGTTGTGGAATGTGAATAAGCCTTGGGATAAAAGATCAGCAAAGAAAATTGGTAAAGCTGAACTATTATCCGATGCAGTGGCGACTGATACAATGCATTCAGAAACCAATTTCCTTTTAAATTTTTCACTCAAAGAAGCTGATTTGGCTAAAATTGCTTCTGCCAAACCAATGATGCTGCTGAGTGATGAAGCGACTATCATTTCTGGTGATCAAATAGAAGGAGATGCCTATGATTGTGAGCCAATTTTTGAAAATAAATCAGTTGAAAAAGAATATTTTCGATTGGAAGATAAAAAATATAGGATTCAGTTGAAGGAAAATAAAGTTCAAAGGAAGATAGATGTCCTGACCTATAAAAATCAGTTTAAAGCAATTTTCGGCGATGCTCAAAAAGGGTATGTCCTTATTGTATCCCAAGAATATTATTCGGATACATCTCAGTTAAAGCATCCATTTAATTTTTCTGATAATCCTCAAGAATTTGACGTTTATCGATTGATTGAGTATGAACCAGATATAGCTCCTTTAGAGCAAGAAATTCTCTTCATTAATCCAGAGCAAGTAGTGCCGATTGAACTTGCTCAAGAATTTATTCGATTAAATAAAATTTCTTTTGTGTCTTTTCGAGTCAATGGTAAACCAAATGAAGAAGGAGTGACCACTTGGAATCACTTATCTGACGAGGATAAGAAAATGTTACAGGAATTCTTCATTGAACCTCAGGGAGAATGATTTTTTAACCGTGTTGGCGAAAGTTGATTGGCCTCACTCCACCAAATACACCTTCACATCCTTCAAGCGAAACGTCGTTGATGCCTTGTTCAACGCAAAGCACGCATCGGTTAGGTTGTAACTCACCTCAAAGGTGATCTCTGAATTTTCGCTGAAGGCCAGACGCATGTCTTTCAACTTGAAGCCGGGGTAATTCTTTCGGCGCGTGAAACATTCTGGATCGGTGGCTTTTAGTGCCGTGAAGTCCTCCGATAAGCGCGCATTGATGAGTTTTTCCAATTCAACCATTTTTTCTGGTTTGAAAAGATCCGTGGTGGTGATTTTCACCAAGGAGTCGCCTACTTTTTTAAACAACTCACTCGTCCACACATAGCGACCTTGGTAGTCGGGCGTGCCTTTTTCAATGATGTGGATGCCGCGCCAATTGCAGGTGTTGACAATTACAGGGTCTTTCGTGCCCTTTTTCAAAATGGATTCCTCAGTGCAAATGACTACTGGCCATCCAATGCGTTCAATGGAGTCTTTCAATCGTGCATTCTCTTGGAAGAGATCCGTGTGTGCACTCTTGGCATTGTTTTTTTCATTGAATACCTCTTCTTTCAAGTCCAAAATCTCTTGCTTCATGCCCGCAATGCGCTCGGCAGCGACTTTCACTGATCCGTACAAACTGTCATTGATGTGCTGCAAACTATCTCGAGTGAACTGCAAACGCTCGATTTGCTTGCTCTTGCGGTTGGGAAAATAGCGGTCGAGCTGCTGGGTAAAAAAGTCCTGGGAAAACAAGGGACTGATACTCAATAGAAAGAATAGGAGCAAACGGTACTTCATGCCTTAAAGGTAATCAGTTCATTGAAAAAGGACGTGGAATCATGGAAATTTTGGATTGTGATTATTAGATAGGTCAAGATTTTTTTTCGTTGTTCGACCCCGATGGGGTCGTGAGATGTTGACATTAGCTGGTGTTACAAATATATGACCCCGATGGGGTCATGAAACAGATTGACCCTTCGAAGAGATCTTGGTTCAACTCGAAAAAAACGGATTTAGATTAAATCGCTCTCACGCTCTGTCTTACGACTCCATCGGGGTCATACATTTGTAACATATGCGAAAAGTATTGTCACACGACCCCATCGGGGTCGAACGTTCGAAGTACAGAACACGGCATACATCCAATCACATTACCCTCTTCACATACGGCAAAAACACCACCACTGCGATGCAAAGCGCGAGGAGTGCTGCGATCAGCACTGCGCCGGCAGAAATGTCTTTGATTTTCTTGATGCGCTCGTTTGTTTCAGTGGAATACAAATCACAAAGGTTTTCAATGGCGGTGTTGATCGCCTCAAGACCCATGACAAGTGCTGAAATCAGAAAGATCACCAGCCATTCCATTGAGGAAATCCCAAAAAATAAGCCAAGTGCAAGGACACCAATGAATGCTATAACGTGGAGTTGAAAGTTGCGTTCGTGCCGAATCAACTGCAAAAGTCCATTCAGCGCAAAACCGACACTACGAAAGAATCGCTGCATCAACGAACGATGAATTTACCTGAGCCAATCAATGCTCCCGAACTGCTTAAGGTGTAGATGTAGGTTCCACTTGTCAAATTTCGAAGATCTAGCGCTTGCGCATGCTCGCCTTGGGACTGTTGTCCGATGTTTTCGTGGTGTACCAGGCGTCCCTGAAGGTCGGTAAACACGAGTTGGACATCGCCCGGAGAGAACAAGGTGAATCCGAGGTAGGCCTCGTCTGTAGCTGGATTCGGCCAAAGTTTATGGTACTCAGGAATGAATGCCTGTTCCTCGACTCCCGCATCGCAGATTCCCGGTATGTTGGCATCCATCCATTCTGAACGCTGTTGAATGTAGGTCTTGAGGAAATTGACATCCTCTTGGTAGGTGTTTCCAACAAAGCCATTCCAGTTGACATACACCCCAATGATTGGCCATTTCTGGAAATTGCGCAAGCGCGCATCGGTAAGCATGGTTGCAACGGAATCAATGAAGTAATTCACGCTATCTGTGTGCAGTGGTCCTTGACGAAGTGTCTCCCAACGGCAGCGCAAGCCATTTCGGTATGCTTGTGAATCCAAGAGCCGTTTCCACCAGAATGGAATGGCCGTGGAGAAATTACACACCAAGTCGAAGTCATATTGCCAGCCCGTAGTTGTGTTGGCGCCGCAGTAGTCCGCATTGCCATACGACAGGTTGAAGTCCCACATCGGACCAGCCACCATGCGACCGTTCCACGCGCCGTCGTTTCTGTGCTTGTGCATGAAAGAGCTCGAACGGTAGCCATCGACCGTGCGTCCAAGTTCTTGGAGGATAAAGAAATCGTAGAATGAGGATGGTTCTAGCACCCCTTGCCATCCTTGAACAGGATCGTCGAAGTTGGGACCATGAATTCGGTCCTCAAAGATGCCTACGAAGTTTTCCATGTACGACGATTGTATGACATTCATCTCATCGTATTCAGGGTCGTGGAATTGAAAAATGACCTCCGTGTTGTAATTCGAAGGCCAGGAGTATCCGACCTCGCCAGTTAGTTTATCCACTTTCACGATGTATCCACCCGTAAGTGAGTCTCCAGCCAAGTCATCAAGGTCTAAGCGCGCGACGTCCACACGGTTATTGTCGCGCTTGATGCGTTCAATCAAGATATAAAGCCCTTGGTATTGTCCGTCCAAAAGCAATTCGCAATAGCGCCAGTTGGAGGCATAGTGACCAAAGGACTGCGATAAATGAAACGTGAGTACATCGCGGATGAGCGTTTTGTCAGGGTATGGGCCATAGAGGATCCAATCGTTCTCAATCGGAAGCCCCATCAAGGGAACGTTCAAATTGTTGCCGATGGCATCTTGCGTTTCAAAACCGTAACTTTTCTTTGGGTATTGCTGCGAAGTTGATCCGCGCACTTCAATGGCGATTTTCCCATTGTAGCCGTTGTATGGATTCGTTACTGAATTGGTCGCTCCCGAGCCATTGTCGATGACTCCCATGTCACACACTGTGCGGGTGAGGTCATTGATGGTTTGTCCGACGGGGGTGTTGATCACCACAATCGGAAGGTTAGATGTGGTAAGCGTTTGACCAACTGCATATTGTGCATAGCAGAATAGTCCAAATAGGAGCAAAACAAGGAATTTCATAGGTGCTTTGTATAAAGTAGGTCGAAAGTACAAAAAATAAAAAAGTCATGGATTCTTTGAGTTCGTTCAAATTCACACTATTTTTGCATCGCGTTCTTTAAGAATAAACTTATGAAGAAAGGTGGAGGGATAGGCCCTGCGAAACCTTGGCAACCTACCTCCCATGGAAAAGGTGCCAAATCCAATCAGCTTCGGCTGAAAAGATAAGTTGGATCGATATCCTCATCCCTTTTTTCATTGGTGCTATACGCAATTCAAACAGTGAAAATGAACACAATACAAGACATACTTAAGAACAGAATTCTCGTGCTCGATGGAGCCATGGGAACCATGATTCAGCGCTACCAACTCGAAGAAGAAGATTTTAGAAAAGGGTGGTTTGAAGATCACCCAAAATCGCTTAAAGGCAACAATGACCTCTTGTCCTTGACACGGCCAGATGTGATTTCTGCGATTCACCGCATGTACTTTGAAGCAGGAGCTGACATCGCTGAAACAAACACATTTTCTGGGACAACGATTGCTCAAGCGGACTATGACCTGGAGAGCGCCGTGTACGACATCAACTATCATTCGGCAAAAATTGCCCGCGAGGTGGCAGACGAGTTTACGAAAAAAGACACCTCGAAACCTCGTTTTGTAGCAGGTTCGATCGGTCCAACAAACCGCACAGCGTCCATATCACCGGATGTCAACGATCCTGGGTTTCGTGGAGTGACCTTCGATGAATTGGTCCTTGCTTATAAGCAACAGATCAACGCCTTGATGGATGGTGGCGTAGATCTTCTCTTGGTGGAAACAATTTTTGATACCCTGAATGCCAAGGCGGCACTTTTTGCCATCGATGAAGTCTTTGAGGACCGCGGAACGAAATTGCCTATCATGGTGTCGGGGACAATTACCGATCAGAGTGGCCGTACCTTAACCGGTCAAACCACCGAAGCATTTTTGATTTCCGTATCGCACATGCCGCTGTTGTCGATCGGATTGAATTGTGCACTTGGGGCATCCATGATGCGTCCGTATTTGCAAGTGCTCTCTCAGAAAACAGATTTTTGTGTTAGCGCACATCCAAATGCGGGCTTGCCAAATGAGTTCGGTCAATACGATGAAACACCAGAGATGATGGCCGTTCAAATCAAGGCCTTCCTGGATGAAGGGCTGATCAATATCATTGGCGGATGCTGCGGAACAACCCCAGATCACATCCGTGCAATTGCGGAGTTAACAAAGAATTATTCGCCAAGAAAACCTCATTCAGCGGAGAATTAACTACAACAAGAAATGCCAAAATTTACCCATTCTATATTAAAACTTTCAGGACTTGAGCCTTTAATTGTGACTCCTGAAAGTAATTTCGTCAATATTGGTGAACGTACCAATGTCACTGGTTCACGCGCCTTTTTGCGGATGATTCGCGAAGGAGACTTTGAGGCTGCCCTTGCGGTGGCACGCGAGCAGGTGGAGGGCGGCGCGCAAATCATCGACATCAACATGGACGAAGGAATGCTAGATGGAAAAGAGTCTATGGTGCGCTTCCTGAATTTAATAGCTTCCGAACCAGATATTTCGCGCGTTCCTGTCATGATCGATAGTTCGAGATGGGAAATTATCGAAGCAGGATTGAAGTGCATTCAAGGCAAAGGAGTGGTGAACTCCATTTCATTGAAAGAAGGTGAGGAGCAATTCATCGACCATGCGAAAAAAGTGAAACGCTATGGCGCAGCCGTGATTGTGATGGCCTTTGACGAAAATGGTCAAGCCGATAGTTACGAGCGCCGCATCGAGATCTGCAAAAGATCCTACGACATCTTGGTGAATGTCGTTGGTTTCCCGAAAGACGACATCATTTTCGACCCGAATATCTTCCCTGTTGCGACAGGGATGGAAGAGCACAACAACAATGCCTTGGATTTCTTTCGCGCGACGCAGTGGATAAGGCAAAATTTGCCCGGTGCACATGTCAGTGGGGGGGTGTCGAATGTGTCTTTCTCGTTTCGTGGGAATAACCGCGTGCGTGAAGCAATGCATTCTGCGTTTTTGTACCACGGCATTCAGCATGGAATGGACATGGGAATTGTCAATCCGTCGATGCTTGAAGTGTACGATGATATCGACAAGGAATTGCTGGAATATGTGGAGGATGTGTTATTGAATCGTCGTCCTGACGCTACCGAACGCCTGCTAGAGCTCGCAGAAACGGTGCGGGGAGACGGAAAGAAAAAAGAGATTGATTTATCCTGGAGAAACGCCCCTGTACAAGCCCGTCTTTCGCATGCTTTGGTCAAAGGAATCGTCGAATTTATTGATGGAGATGTGGAAGAATGCCGCCAGCTGTACGATCGTCCAATTCACGTGATTGAAGGTCCCCTAATGGATGGAATGAATGTCGTTGGGGATTTGTTCGGAAGCGGAAAAATGTTCTTGCCACAAGTCGTGAAGTCGGCCCGAGTCATGAAAAAAGCGGTGGCCGTGCTCTTGCCGTACATCGAAGCAGAAAAGTCAGGTGGACGCACGTCTTCAGGCAAAGTGCTGATGGCAACCGTGAAAGGCGATGTACACGACATTGGAAAAAACATTGTGGGTGTGGTACTTGGTTGCAACAACTATGAAGTGATTGACATTGGCGTTATGGTGCCCTTCGACAAGATCATTCAAACGGCAATCGATGAGCACGTTGATGTCATTGGATTGAGTGGATTGATTACGCCTTCATTGGATGAAATGGTTACGGTTGCGAAAGAAATGCAGCGCGCAGGTTTATCGATTCCACTTTTGATTGGAGGAGCGACAACATCTCGCGTACACACTGCCGTAAAAATCGAAGAACATTATACCAACGGTCAGGCCGTGCATGTCGTGGATGCATCGCGTGCCGTATCAGTTGTTGAAAGCTTGCTTGGCGCAAAGAAAAATGACTTCGTTGCGGGCTTAAAAACAGAATACCAGCGCTTGAGAGAACACCATGCCGCACATCGAGCGGACAAACAGTTGTTGACTTTGGCTGAGGCGCGTGCAAATGCCTTGACATTGGAGTTCAACGAAACGAATTGTGTTGCCCCAAAGAAACTGGGTGTTCAGGTGTATGACAATTACCCCTTGGAAGAATTGGTTCCCTACATCGATTGGACACCATTTTTTCAAACGTGGGAGTTGCATGGAAAGTATCCAAAAATCTTGACCGATGAGGTAGTCGGGGAAGAGGCACGGAGTTTATTTGCAGATGCACAGGACTTATTGAAACGCATCGTCACTGAAAAATGGCTGACAGCGAAGGCGGTTACGGGTGTTTTTCCTGCCAATGCAGTAGGTGATGACGTTGAAATTTATGCAGAACATGGTGATGCAGCGCCCATCTATACCCAGCGTAGTTTGCGTCAGCAAACCAAGAAAGCCATGGGTCAACCAAACATCGCTTTGTCAGATTACATTGCACCAAAAACGAGTGGAGTGGATGATTACATTGGAGCATTTGTAGTCACAACAGGAATTGGTTTAGATAAACATGTGGCGCGCTTTGAGGCCGACCATGACGATTACAACTCCATTCTCATTAAGGCCTTAGCGGATCGTTTGGCCGAAGCTTTTGCGGAGCGGATGCACGAAGTGGTGCGCAAAGAACAATGGGGATATGGTTCAGATGAGCAGTTGTCGCATGACGAGTTAATTAAGGAACACTACAGAGGCATTCGTCCTGCACCAGGGTATCCAGCATGTCCAGATCATACAGAGAAAATTGGTCTTTTCGAGATTTTGAATGCTTCGTTGCATACATCAGTAGAATTGACTGAAAACTTGGCGATGACGCCTGTTTCATCCGTTTCGGGCTGGTATTTTGCGCACCCTGATGCCAAGTATTTTGGTTTAGGGAAGATTACTGATGAACAAATACGTGATTTGTCAGAACGGAAAAATGTTCCATTCGACGAAATGGACCGCTGGCTCTCTTCAGTAAAACTCTAGAACATGAAAAAGGAAGTGACGCTACACCACTTCCTTCCATACCTAACTACTATTCACTGAAAAAGACTACTTGTCTTTAATATATAACAACGAACGAGTGGAAAGGTTTAGTGTTGTCGATTTTTTTGTTCGCGAATGGAGAGTGGCTATGCTGATTAAGAAGATTGTAAACCCTTGTGTCGATCTTAGGGTTTATGTGATTTTATCCATTTTTTTATCTAAATCACTGTACAGGCATCAAAATCAGCAAGGATGTATCTGAAATTTTTATTTCAAAATTGAAGTCAGCAATGAATGTTCTGAGAATGTTCAAGTTAAATGAATCAATTTTAGTGAAGGTAGATTGTTGGAAGATCGAGTTGACATTGCGGAGTACCTCATAGTTAAATCCTTGTCCTTCTGAATGCTGAAAAGTCACAATGATGTTGGAGCTAGTTGTTTCTGCTGTAATGTACAGGGTATTTTCGGTAGAAGTCATATCATTTGAAATGGCAATAAATTCAAATAATTTTACCCAAAGTTGAATCAATTTGAATTTAGACGTCTTGATTTTTAGAAGTTCATCAATGTTTGTCTTGATGGACATGTTTGTATTTGTTTGGAATTCAAAAATGCCCTTTGCCTTGTCGAAAGACAGGTTCAATTTAGTATACGTGATTTCAACTTCAGATGTTCGGAGTTGGATTGCCCTCATTTCTTGGACAATTTTAGCTGTTTGATTTACTGAGGTAGAAATGTTTTCATTCATCACTTGAATGATGCGCAGTTGGTAAATCAACTCAATGAGAATTGTACAATCTTTATTTTTAAAAATAAGATCAAGAAGTTCTTTGTCATCGCGGCATACGCCCGAAGTGGCAAGTAGATGTATGCTTTCTTCGGACAAATGCATCCCGATGGTTTGCAAATAAGCTTCGATACCCTCCGTTTCTTTGATCTTTTGAAAATAGGAGGTGAACATGGGACGTTCAGAAAGTTTAAGAAGGATGAAATTGACATGTGTCCAATTGAAACCTTGGTTGGGAAGTTTCAATACCTCCTGAAAGGACTCTAGGAGAATGGCAGAGGAATTTTTTAATACCGAAATGGGTGTGTTTAACTCGTGCGCAACGGATGAGGTCATTTCGGCAACGATGGCAGATTTATCTATAAGTTGCAATTCATCATACAATACTTTGTTCTCATGCGTTTTCTCATTGAGCTCATCAATGGAATTTGTCAGTTCTGTGCGTGTTCTTAAATCATTGAAACGGTAGGTGTAGCGGTTGTAAATCAGCAGCACACTAAAAATGCCAATGGTGTAGAATGCAAATCCACCGTTGATAAGAATTTCGCTAAAGGTGAGTGGGCTGTTGACATAGAATAGAATGAAACTGACTAAAATCGAGGTGCTCAAGTAGGTGATGGAATATTTCAATTCCCATGTGACCAACATGCCAGTGCACAGGAAGAAAGTGATGATGCCAAAGGAGTAGAGTTGAAATCCTTCAATCCCCATGTTGCTGATGGCATAAAACGACAGAAAGGAGATGGACATCACCAGCATAAATAGGCTGTTCAATGACGATATGCGTAGTTTTTTTGCGGCGAGGTAGAGAAATACCGAAAGGAAGAAAGTGCCGATTCTCATGTAGAGGATGGGAAGCCAAAATTCATTCGTAAAAAAGCTTTCCCATATGGTCCAAGGCAATTGTAGAACTCCTCCAATGATCACCACTTGAAATTGTCCTTTTTCTAATTCTGTCGAGAGCTTTTTGCGTATGGCAGTATTTGAAACTAAAAAATTTAACATCTAAGGCGGAGAGTTTTGATAAAATTAAACTTTTTACTGAACTTCTTGACTGAAGGTTACGCGTATTTCAATAACTTACCAAAATGAATATATCAATTACTGAAAAATAAATAAATCTCCTAAGTCCCTGAATGTCAAGAGCAATTTGGCTTTGGCCTTGTCTTAGAGGAAATAGAAATTCAGCGAAACCGAGAAAGTTCGCTCATACACATAAACATGTGTATTTAGTCATTTGTCGACTGTAAAGCTTGTCATGAATTTTTGAATTGCTTTACATTTGGATGAGTATGAAAAGAACCGAAGTTTTAGGGGTAAACGGCAAGAAAAGTAGCTCTAGGTGTTTTTACCTATTTGCCTTCATTTTTCTGTTTCCGGCGAATATATTCGCTCAGTATTACAATTCCGACGCACAGCCTTTCGATGTTTCCTTTGGATTGCCAAACAATGAAATCAACGAAATCATCAAAGATGATGAAGGGTATGTGTGGATCGCCACAGATGGGGGCTTGTCGAGGTACGATGGCTACAATTTTATCAACTTCAACGCCACTACACATCCTGAGATCTTTAAAAATAATCGCATTGTACAAATTCGAAAGCACGGTGCCCTTTTGTATTTATTGACGGAAGCGGATGGATTGATTGAGTTGAATCCAAAGAAAATAAGTTTTCGAAAGGTGTATTCGTCCAATCCGCGTGCTCTAGCTTTTTCTCACGATACAACGGTCATTTTGTTTGATACGGGAAATCTTTTGTTTAAAGTGAAAAATAAGGTGGTGTTTAAACGACATTTTCATGTGCACAAACAATCGAGTGTTGTCATTCATCAAGGAAAGATTTTTTTTAGTCTGAATAGTGATCAATTGTTCTTGATCAATCCAAATTTGCCCCAAAAAAACCGAGAAATTTTCTTGGATTCAACGGACGAGGCTGGGTCATTACTTTTGTCAAAAAAATATGGTGTTGTCTCATGGAATGGTGATGTTGTCCGTATGTTCAAAGATAATAGCTTAGTTTATCACCCAGATTTTATCAACAAAAAGGGCATAAGTTATTTTACAGAGGAGTCATCGGGAAAAAACATGGTCATTGATCGATACAGAACACCCATTGTGAATTTCGATGATGTGAATGTCACACTTAAATTGGGTTGGCATAAAAATTTGCAGTTTAAATCCATTTGTAGGGTCAATGTGCATTGTTTTCTCATTGCGACAAATCAGGGTGTTGTGCGTGTGTATCGCGTTCCTTCCTTGAGCCGTCGAGTCCTTGAAAACATTGCCCTCAATGAGGACCAAGTGCTTGTTCGTCGAAAAATTGTGGAGTACCAAAATAAACGGTTTCACCTCGGCTATCCATTCGTTTTTGAGGAGAAAGAGCAAACGGTTAAATATCTTACATCGAAAGTTATTTCAACGTACGATGGAGTTGTTTTGAACGATGAGTTGTTTTGTACCACCGAAGGAAATGGACTTTTGAGTGTTGATGAGAATTCAGGTAAATTGACTCAACATATATGCAGCGCTTTTGGAACGCAAGAATACTTTGAGAGCATTTGTCTTGCTCCGAATGGGCAGCTTTTATTGGCGGGATTCAACAAAGTAGCCACCTATAACCCTTCTTCGAAAAAAGGATATGCTCAATATTTGGAAAAGGAACTTATAATACATGTTGTTGTGCCTTCTAATGACCCAAATGTCTTTTACCTAGGCACCAACAAAGGTCTGCGACAAGTGCGTGTAAATACGAACGGTACTCTGGAAAAAATCGAAACAAAATGTGCTGAGCCTTTTGATGTGCGCGATATTTTGGTTCAACCTGATCAAAACAGAATGTGGTTGGCAACTTTAACGGGTGTTGTTGTAATGGACGCAAAAAGTTTGAAAATTGTCCGTCATTATTCAGGTGAAAAGGAGGTGTCCAACCCTAAGGTGGTCAGGCTCTTGCAGGACAAACACAAGAATATCTGGGCAGCGACCTACTCAGGGTTTACAGTATTTAACGCGAAGAGCGGAAAAATCTTCTTTGTAAACAAAAACCATGGGGTGATCAACACAGAATTTAATTACAAATCGGGATGTGCATTGAGCAATGGAAATCTGATCTTTGGTGGACTCAACGCTTTTGAGGAGATCAATCCAGATGTGTTGAACCAATTTGCTTACGCAAAATCATTTGAAATTTCAGGCACGGAAATTATCCAAAATGACAAGGGGAAACGCTTCTCAAACCACAGAAAAGGGGATGCCATTGAATTCAATACGGGCAAAGAGGCGGTGAAAATTTATTTGGCGAATCGCGATTATACCTTTGGTGTTGGATATACGTTTAAATACAGCCTCGATTCAAAAACTTGGTTCAAAGTGGATCAGAAAAATTGCATACTCCTTTCAAACTTGGCCTACGGTGACTATATCCTCAACATTCGCATGTTCAATCCCTTTGGTCAATTGGTGGAGGAAAAGTCAATTAAAGTTTTTGCTCTCGTGCCGTTTTATGCAAAAAGCAGCTTTTTATGGTTGATTATTAGTCTACTTGTCGCCATGACTATGTTGACCATCCTTTATTTTCTTCGGTCGATTCGCGTAAAGGCGGAGACCAAATCAAAAATTGCAATGGATCTCCACGATGAGTCGGGAACAATTTTAACGCGACTTTTAATCCTTGTGAACAGAGAGAAATTTGAGGATCACGAAAAAGATGTCTTGAAGTCTGGATTAAAAGAAGCCCTCTACAGCTTCCGTACCTATCTGGATTCCATTTCCAAAACAAAATGTTCTTGGCTAGAGTTGTCGGATGAGTTGAATGAATTTGTCTCTAAATCCTGCCGAAATGCTGCGATTGAACCAAAAATAGAAATGCAATCAGATATAGAGTATCAACTGAAAGGAGAATTGGCACGAGACATCAAACTCGTGGTGTATGAGATTGTCACGAACAGCATCAAACATGCGAATGCCAAGCAATTATCACTACATTGCACGCTTAAAAACAATCAATTTAGAATGACAATTTCGGATTCCGGAAAATGTGACCTCTCCGAACTTGAGGTGTTCAAAGGAAACGGTATTCGAAATTTAAAAAAGCGAATTTCACGAAACAATGGTCGCTTGATGTATTACATCCCCAAAGGAGAAACAGGTTTGACAGTTGAGGTATTTTTACCTCTATAAAGGCATGAAACAAATTATTATTCTTGACGACGACATTCACCTTGCTCACTTGATGCAAGAAAACATCAATACACATGAGGGTGTGCAATGCCAACATATATTTACAAATCCCTTAGATTTTTTAAGTCATCCTATTGAAGCAGATATCTACTTGCTCGATGTGGTCATGCCCGGCATGAATGGATTGGAGGCCATTCAGCGCATTTTGAAGGTATACCCGAGTGCGGCGATTGTCATGAATACCATCAAAGACGATGCGGACACCATTTTCAAAGCGCTTCAGTTCGGAGCTGTAGGCTATATCGATAAACAGAGTTTTCAAATGAATTTCAGTGAGGTGTTTGAAAGCATTGCGAATGGAGGGGCGTACATGACACCAAAAATTGCCCGACATGTTGTACGGTATTTTAGCAAGCAAAGTAGCGTTAAGGAGCAATTGACAGATCGCGAAACGGATATTGTCAATGGAATTTTGGAGGGGCTTAGTTACAAGCTCATTGCTGACAAATACGCTATAGCCATCGATACGGTGCGCATGAATGTAAAAAAAGTGTACCGCAAACTCAATATCAATTCAAAATCGGAGCTGTTCAAAATAATGGGGAATAAGTAAGGCGCTTTCCAAGTACAAAATACCTCTTCTTGCTGATGAGGTAAATAACTCCGAACATAATCTGTTGTTTCAAGACTTTCGTCGTACCTTCGTTGACTTCGAACTATGAAAATTCAAATTTTTACGGACGGCTCATCAAAAGGAAACCCTGGTCCTGGCGGCTACGGCATTGTGATGAAATTCAATGGAAAGGAAAAGGAATTTTCCCAAGGATTTCGATTGACCACAAATAACCGTATGGAACTGATGGCTGTTATTGTCGCTTTGGAGCAATTGAAAACCAGTCAATATCCCATCGAAATCTATTCAGATTCAAAATATGTTATTGACTCCATCACAAAAGGGTGGGTTTTTGGTTGGCAAAAGAAAGGGTTTAAAGGGAAAAAGAACCCCGATCTTTGGCAACGGTTCTTAGGCGTTTACGGCAAGTTTTCAATCACCTACCTTTGGGTGAAAGGGCACAATGGCCATCCAGAAAATGAACGTTGTGATGTTTTGGCAGTGAGTGGCGCTGAATCCTCAAATCAATTGATTGATGCGTATTATGAAGCACACCAGTCCGATGGCGACTAAGGCTTAGGCAGGACGAGCGTAATCCCCAGGAATTTTAGAAAGTGCAGCCTTGATGAAGGTATAAATCAAAGGATGAGGTATTTCTCTTGTGGAGGATACTTGTGGACAAAAAGCGCAAGCCACAAAGAAATCATGGTTTTTTAAACTCAAGACCTCAGGCTCTTCAAATTGATTGTAGGCCTCTACATCGACCAAGTCATCCACCATCGAACGAATCAACTGGGGGTAAAGACTATAACGCGACGATGTCAGCTCCATTGTGGAGTGATTTTCATACAATTGGATAAATGCCTTAGAGGCTGGGACTACTTGGATGCGCTCGAAGGTGTTTCCGTCAACGAGATTTTCAGAAATCAACTTTTCACCGTTTGGATTGAGTTGATAGGTATTGATCAGGACCTCAATCAAAGAGCGCATACTTTCACCTGTAAGAAGAACCGGAATATGTAAAGTGCTCAATGTCCGTATGATGCCGTTGAGAAAGAAAATATTGGTGTGTGGACCAGGGCCAATCAGGATTCCGTCAAATTGCTCAAAACCTTGTGCTTTGTAATTGATGGCTTCGCTGACTTTGATCCAATAATAGTTGATGTCAATGTCGAGAAAACGCGCGGAATGATCAATCGCCAAGTTCGTCGCTTGGTGCGAGTTGTAGGTGAAGTTGTAATCTCCGATGATCGCTATTTTCAGGGATTGGCTCATCACATTGGTGAATGAAAAAGCCGTCTCAATCGAAACGGCTTTAAAGTTTTTATCGTTTGAAGAAGCCCTTCAGCTCAGCATTTTGAATTCGAATTGAATCCAAAACCAATGTTATGGGGTCTTGGCGGTAAACGTAACAGTTGAACGTACACACGTATCTTGAGTAATCACCCGTTGCATCAGATCCTTGCTTGATGGCAGACAAGGTTACATCCTGAAAGTTTGTACTTGTTTGTTTTGATGTCCACAACAAACCGCTACCGTCTTTGTAGGCAACTTCAAATCCGCTCGCAGCAACATTTGAGTAGCCAGGAGTGGTGTTGGTCATGTGGAAATTGTTGAATGTGCTTAAACTTGGTTCTGCAGAAAGTGCTGCATCCCATTGCAAGCTACCTAAACCAATTCGAATGGAAACAGGATATACGGGAGATAACATTTCGGAATAATATACAGCACTTGAGAACGCAGGTGCTGGAAAAATGTATTTCGCTTTTGTACCGCTACAGTAGTAACCACTTACATTTTCAGTAAATTCTGTACTAATTCCATTGATTAAGCCTTGGAAATGACAATACTTGTCGACCGTTGGTACTGGTGCAGGAATAACTTCGTGCTCAATACACGATGTAACACTTAGCGCTAGAGCAATCGCACCGAATAAAATAAATTTCATGTTTTTCATATTTGCAGCTTTGTCTTGCCTCCTCAAACAAGGAAATGCGTCCGAAAGTTACAATGAATTTATGAAAAAACAAATTCAAGCGTTTTCAGGCTTCAAAAATATTATGCACGAAGCTCGCGGTAGGGCTTTGCCGAGGAAAGAAATGCTGTTTCAATCTGCGTATTTTTCAGTGATTTTGTGCTCATCTCGTAGTACTGTGTTGCGCCATTGTGTAAACTTTCAAGCAAGCCAACTACATCCATTTCTGGATTGAGCTGCTGCAAATGGTTCATCACAAGATTCAACCCGCTGTGGTCGGTAATGATCTCTGATGGATAGGAAAAATTCCCCTGTTGCACCGTTCCAACAATACTCACTTCCTGTGAGCTTGAAAGAAAATAAATACCTTTGATGTTGATTTGTGTTGCCATATCCTTGCCGTTTAGGGTACAAAGATGTGGATGGAAGTTCGTAAACGTTTTACGATGTTCTTAAAAAGAATGCTCTTTTTACCGAAAAAAGGCAAAAAATTGATAATTTCAACCGAAAAATAATTCCAGATGAAATACCATAAAATTGATCGAGCACTCTTTATTCGCAACCGTGAAAAATTTAACGCACACATGGAAAAGGGTGCTTTGTCAGTGTTCAACTCAAACGATGTTTATCCCGTTTCGGCGGATGCTACAATGCCTTTTCAGCAGCACCGTGACATCTTTTACCTTTCTGGTGTAGATCAGGAGGAAAGCATTTTGGTACTCTTCCCGACATGTAAAAATGAAGCGCACCGCGAAGTATTGTTTCTCAAAGAAACGAGTGACCTTATCGCCGTGTGGGAGGGCGAGAAATTGAATAAAGAACAGGCCTTCGAAACTTCTGGGGTTAAAACTGTCTATTGGTTGAATCAGTTCGATACCATCTTCAAACAGATGATGGCCGAGGCGGAAACGATTTATTTCAATACGAACGAACACCTTCGTGCCTCAACTGAAGTGGAAACGCGCGAAGATCGCTTTATTAAACGCATGAAATCGGATTATCCAGCACATCAAGTGCGAAAGAGTGCCCCGATTATGCACCGCATTCGTTCCATCAAGGAAGATGTTGAACTGGCCCTGATGCAGGAAGCATGTAACATCACGGAAGCGGGATTCAAACGCATCCTCGGATTTGTGAAACCGGATGTCTGGGAGTATGAAATCGAAGCTGAATTTGCTCATGAATTTTTGCGCAGACGATCAAAAGGATTCGCATACACGCCAATCATTGCATCAGGAAAAAATGCCTGTGTGCTGCACTATATTGAAAACAACCAACGCTGTGCATCAGGTGATGTCATTTTGTTGGATGTGGGTGCAGAATACGCGAATTACTCGTCGGACATGACGCGCTGCATCCCTGTGAATGGACGTTTTACGGAGCGCCAACGTGCGGTGTACAATGCCGTGTTGCACGTGAAGCGCGAAGCAGAAAAATTATTGGTACCTGGAACGGTCATGACGGAATACCACAAAGAGGTGGGGCACCTTATGGAGGAACAATTGCTTCACTTGGGCTTAATCGACAAAACAGATATTCAAAACCAACGACCTGAATGGCCTGCGTACAAAAAATATTTCATGCACGGTACCTCTCATTTCTTAGGCTTGGACACACATGATGTGGGGCTTTGGAATGAGCCGATCAAAGCAGGTATGGTCTTTACCTGTGAACCAGGAATTTACATTCCAGAAGAAGGTTTAGGGATCCGCATCGAAGACGACCTTGTGGTACAAGATGCCGGTGCGCCATTCAATTTAATGCGCCATATTCCAATTGAAGCAGATGAGATTGAAGCGCTGATGAATGCCTGATGCACTGCTTTGGTCACGGGTGGTAGGCACTGGCCGAACAGTGGTGTTTCTCCATGGATTTATGGAGAGCAGCACGATGTGGAAGCATCTTTCGCTCAACAAGCTGCCGTACCAATTGATTTTTATTGATTTGCCAGGACATGGCCATTCTCCACTTTTAACAGGGGAGGGCGACCCCTCGATTGCGGAGATGGCAACACATGTAATGGCAACGCTTGAGGCTTTAAAGATTTCTGATTTTGATGTCGTCGGACATTCAATGGGTGGCTATGTGGCCTTGGAATTGAAAAAACAAATGGCAGGCTGTCAACGTGTTGTCTTGTTGAACTCAAATTTTTGGGAAGATTCAGTAGAAAAAAAG
>CALPWQ020000033.1 GCA_943327315.2 Chitinophaga pinensis | reverse complement strand
TTTCCCACTGCTGAAATCAAGGTTTCAATCGTACCTTCAGCACTAACGTTGTTGGTGACGGAAGGGTAAACAAGGCATTTCTTTTCTATATTACTTGTGTTCTCGCATAAAATTTCTTAAGTTTCCTTACTTTTTGCGATGTATATTGAAAGACGCTGCCATGAAAATAAACGCATTATTCCTACTGCTTACCCTGTGTTCTGTAACACAAATTCACGCACAACTAATTGACAAGTCACCTTTAGGTTTTCATAGCCCATTGGCTCAAAATCCAAAAGATACTGCAGCAACAGTTGTTTGGACAGAAGTCATCGAAGAACGATCTATTTTTACTTCCTCTTTCAAAAGTGCTGACGGTCAAGTCAAAATAGAATACAGCAAGGCACCAATCAATTATTTCAATGCGAACAAACAATTAGTGCCTATCAATCCTACCTTAAAGGAAATCTCAAAAAATGTAGCGCTATGGGCGGCATTAGACCAACCTTTTCCGACATGGTTATATGCCAATGGTGCATTTGGAGTGACCATAGGAGAAAAGAGCACGATGCGTGTCGGTGATCAATTGATGTTCAATGGAACTGAACTAAAAGGTTCAAATGTACAAGTGACCAACAATCGTGTTGTTCATCAATTTGAGGGAACTGGCATTTCTCGAATCCTTGACTTCTTTGAAAACGCGGTAGAATATTCGTATGTATTGAGCGATATGTCAACATCAAACAATGACAACTATACCTTTGACGAACAATTGGATTTGCCATCGGGGTTTAGCGCTATGGTTGAAAATGGCTTGTTGATCATCCGAAATGCCGAAAAACAAGTTGTAGCGACATTTCACGAACCACTCTGTTACGATGCGGACAAAGAGTGGATGCTTGCTGAGTATTCGTTGATTGAAGAAGGCAATGAGCGCTATGTCCGACTTACTGTTCCCGCGTCATGGATAAATGCACCGAATCGACACTATCCAATTGTGATTGATCCAATTGTTCAAGGCCCAACAAGCGTATGGAACGGAGGTGCAATGCCTTCTTGCATCTTGCCAAACTACAATGTAGATAGTATTCAAATGGTTATTCCTGCGGGTGTCACGGTCACAGGACTTTTTGTAACGGGAAGTTTTTACGCGGATCCCTTTACACCAGCAATAATGAGTCAAGGGGAAATGAAATACAGCACGACCTGTGGAATTTCACAAGCCTTTACGATTACGGGTGCAACAGCGGCATTGCCGGGAACAGCCTATCTGGACTCGTTTAATATTCTGTCCCCACTCATGTGCTGTTTCCCTGAATCGTGCAATCCACAAAGCTTCTATCTGCGCATGCACCTCGGGAGAACAGGTCCAGGAACAGGGTGCAATACCACCTATATTCGCTATGATCCGATTACGACGTTGTGGCCATTCAAAGCCGTTGTAGTCGGTCGCACTCCTGAACCCTATGGAAGCAAATGGAATGTTCCGGCGACACCAATTTGTACGAACCAATGCACCATAACTGGAACCGCGTATGTGAATTATGGGGTAGCACCATACACCTATACGCACCCATGGTCAACGCAAGTGGTGACGCAAGGTCAAAACAATGGCTGTGGTACGGGGGCAAATAGTTTTCAATTCACATTGAATATCCCCAACTGCCCAACGTATTGCGATCCCACAGCTTCACTTGTTGTTCCACCTCCAGTAATTACCGACGCGTGTGGTTATGTGGTCATGGGAATTCCTGCAGATGCGGTGCCATTGAAGATAACTCCTCAAGTGGATGTCATCATGGACACCTTGCTTTGTTCGGGTGCGCCTTCAACCATTGCCTTGAATTCGTGTGTGCCAAATGGCGTAGTAAATTGGTCAGGAAATGGTCAAAATGGAACAGGAACTTTTGTGGATACGATCTACAACACGACGAATAGCATTGCAGTGATCCCCTATTCAGCTGTAACTTCAGAAAATGGCTGTGTGTCCGACACAATTCTCGTTAATCTCTACGTGGAACCATTGCCTGTAGCGAATTTTTCTTCGACACCCAATCCAGCCATAGTTGCAGTCCCTGTCAATTTTACAGATCAGTCCCAAAATTACACCGGCCCCTTGTCTTATACTTGGACCTTGGACGGTCAGCCTTTCTCAGCAGATCAAAATACTACGAATACCTTCTTCAATCCAGGAGAATATACCATGTGTTTGGCGGTTGAATCCAACAGTTTGTGTGCTGATTCTGTTTGCCAACTTATTCAAGTGGTGCCTGCGACAGTTATCCCACCGAATGTCATTACTGCAAACAATGACCAGATCAATGATTTGTTAGAGTTCAAGTATCTAGAGTTTTATCCCAACAATTCACTCGTTGTTTTGAACCGATGGGGAAATGTGGTGTTTGAAAAAGTGGGGTATGTGAATGATTGGAATGGTGATGATTTGACTGCTGGGACGTATTTCTATATGCTCATTGTCAACGATGGTGAACAAGAATACAAAGGCTTTATTCAAATTGTGCGTTAATTTTTTTGCATGGTTGCGTAAACCCTATTGAAAAAAACGGAAAACTATGCGCAACATTTCAAAATCCAAATTTCTCTCTGGTGTTCAATGTGAAAAGAAATTATTTTTCGATACCCACCGAAGTGAACTAAAACCACCCGTTTCTCCCGAACAGCAAGCATCATTTGATATGGGTCATGCCGTTGGATTGTTGGCACAAGCCTATTTTCCTGGTGGTATGGATGGCACTCCAGCTGAAGATAGAAACTATGTTATTCCAATTGCGAATACACGTCGTTGGATCAACGAAGGTGTTCAAACGATTTATGAAGCGACGTTTTCAGCCAATGGGGTGTTTGCCGCATTGGACATCTTACATCACCAAGATGGTGAACGTTGGGCGATTGAAGTCAAGAGCAGCACGAGCGTAAAGGACTATCACATCACCGATGCTTCATTGCAATTCTATGCGATGGATCAAGCTGGCTTTCGTCCGGATCGCTTTTTCTTGATGCACATCGACAATACTTACGTGAAGAATGGTCCAATCGACCCAAGTAGTTTCTTTGCGCTTGAGGAGCTGACAGAACTGGTACTCAATAATCAACTTTGGGTGGCGAGACGAGTCAATGAGTTGCGCAACATGCTGGAAGGGGATGAACCTATAGTTCAAATTGGCCCACACTGCAGCTCCCCATTTTCGTGCGATTACAAAGGCCATTGTTGGAGGCACATCCCTGAAAATTCTGTGTTTGATTTGTACAATTCTCGAGGTAGGGAATGGAACTATTACAGCAATGGTATTGTAGATCTTCGCGATATTCCAGACCTCGACGCATTGGGTCATCGACAGCGTCTGCAAGTCGAAGGCCAAATTCATGGACAAAGTTTTATTGATGAAGAGCAGCTCCAAGAATTTTCACAAAACTTTCAATTTCCCCTTTACTTTTTCGACTTCGAAACCATCTTCACAGGACTTCCAGTTCTTGACGGAACCCGCCCCTACCAGCAGGTGCCGTTCCAGTATTCGTTGCATATCTTGTCGGAAGATGGAACCATGGAACATCGAGAATTTTTGGCCTCTGCTCCAGACTTCAATACGACGAATGCCACAGATCCGAGACAGCAACTCATTCAACAACTAAGAAACGATATTGGTCCGACAGGGTCTATTGTGGCATACAATGCATCCTTTGAAATAAGTGTATTGAACGGACTTGCCGCTGCCTTTCCAGCAGATGCAGAATTTATTTTTGAGCTCAATCAGCGCTTTGTTGATTTATTGGTTCCATTTCAAAGCGGGTGGTATTATTTGCCTGATATGGGTGCCTCAGCATCGATAAAATCAGTTCTTCCAGCCATCGCCCCAGAATTCAGTTATGAAGATTTGGTTATCGGTAACGGTGGTGATGCAAGTACAATTTTTCATTCCATGATTACGGGTGATTTTGTGGGTGATGAAGCAGAAACACGCCGCCATTTATTGGCCTATTGCGAACGAGATACGCTTGGAATGGTCATCGTTTGGAAAGAGGTTTTTGGGGATCGGGTGTAAATTAAAGGTTAGACTTGACGAAAATTCGTCGACACGCAGTACTTAATTTATCTTGTTCACACCCTGTTCTACGTAGAACTACGTAGTTCTACTCAGTGGATATACTAAAAGTAACTGTGCTACTTCCAAAAATCATTGCACCTCATGATCAGCGCATCTATCTTTGATTCATAAAACGGTCGGGGTGGTTCCCGATTTTCATAGCAGTAGTTTAGTTAGTTTAGGTTAGGTAGTAAAAAAGGGCGCAAAAGAGCGCTCTTTTTTAGTTTAAAACAGTTTGAACGTTGGTTAATGGGGTTAAAGTGCTATGCTCAAAGATCCTGATGGAGTTTAATGATTTGATGAGTTTAGGGCTAAAAGGGAAGTAAAAATTGGAATGGTGCTTTCGCCTTCACTCCCACCCTCACTCTCACTCTATGTTTTGACCCCATCAGGGTCAAATATCGGTTGCAATTTGCAGAGATGTGAATATCCACGACCCCATCGGGGTCGAATAGAAGTGAGAAAGTAATTGAAATGTATAGTCGTTTTTCCAGCTCCGTGTTGCAACACATATTCCGATTACTATGAGAATGTATTATTTAGAGTTTAACGTACCGACAATTATTTTCGCGTATTTTATTGCACTTTTATATATGTGTTCGACCCCTATGGGGTCGATCCATAAAATAACATATGGCTAAAAGCGAAGAAAACCAGTGAATTGTTTTGAAGCTTCAATCGTAAGAGATATGCTATAAAATCACCTATACTATAGAAGAGCGAGTTGGAGACTGACCCTTCGATAACCTCAGGGCAAGGAATGAAGAAAAAAACCAGAGTAGTCAACAGCGCTTTCGTTCTGTTTCTCACTCTGGTTTTTTGTACCTCGGGCCGGAATCGAACCGGCACGCCCGAAAGCACAGGATTTTGAATCCAGCGCGTCTACCAGTTCCGCCACCGAGGCATTTCGAAATTGGTGCACAAATTTAATACTTTATTTCAACCCGCCACGCAGTAGCACGCAAATTTGTTGGAATTATACTTTCGAAACTTTCATCAAACGTGAACGTTTGCCGTCTGTAATCTTTAAAAAATACATCCCAGACCCAATTGCTTCGAGCTGATTGAATTGAACAAAATTGCTTTGTGGTGCAGCCACCAACGTTTTGATGCTGCGACCCTGAGCGTCCAACAGCGTAACAGTCGTTTCTTCTGTAAGCATTTCGCCTAACTCAACGATAATGCTTCCACTAAAAGGATTCGGGTAGACTTCGGCCTTACTGAAAGCCAACTCATCCAAACCTGCCATGCTACAACCATTCAGGGTACCCGGCATGTTGATGTCTAACCATGCGATGCGTCGCGTATACCAATCTTTTAAACGTTGTACTTCTTCTGCATAACTCTGGGCAGGGGGCTGCACTTCGCCTGTCCCTGTCGCAACGCCCATGTTCCCCCACGTTTGGTAGTGCCATGCCTGACTTTCATTCACCACATTGGCCACGGAATCAATTTTTGCCAGGATGTACGGTAAGCTCAGGATGTTTCGTCGCAAGTCGTCATAGCGGCAACGTACCTCATTCGCAAAAACAGTGTCCTGCAAAAGTCGAATGTACCACCCACAAGCATTCACATCTTGATCGACTTCTCCATACATAAATTGGGATCCGTCCTCAGACCCACTCCACATGTCTTTTTGCGACCAGTCGAAATCCCATACTGGTCCAGCGTGCAATTTTTTATAGGTTCCGTCAGAATAATCTTTGTCCTTCCAGAAGAAGCGACTCTTCTTGAATCCGTCCACATTTCTGGTCAACTCATTGATGATGAAATAGTCGATGAAGGATTCAATGTGCATAAAGCGGCGATAGCCAAAGGTGGGGTCGTCATACCCGACAGAGTAAAGCGCCGTTTCTAACTCGTTGATGTAGGTCTGAATGTAGGTCTGTTGTGCCGGAACAATATCGGAAGGCTTTGGATAGTAATAGACATAATGTATGTCTAATCCAGGGAATCCAATAGGGGAATAGTTGCTCAACCAAGAGTTTGTTGCATCGTAGTAGTCAATTTTGATGATATAGCCACCTGTCGCGTCCAATCCGAGAATTTCAGTGCTGTCCAATTTGGCGATATCAATGCGGAAAGTGTCACGTTTGATTTTTTCGGAGAGCATATAAACTCCTTGATAATCTCCGTCAATCACCACATCCACAAAGCGTGAGCGCACAGCATAGTGGCCCATCGAATCAAACAAATTGAAGGGAACGAAATTGCGCGCAAATGATTTGTCGTTGTAATTGGCCAAAAGGTTCCAATCACTTTCAGCGGGCATGCCGATGAGGGATGAATCAATATCGTTTCCAAGGTTGTCGCGTAGCTCAAAGGAATAAGGCTTTTGAGGCAGTGAAAGCGAATAGTTTCCGCGGTATTCCAATCCAATCTTCCCATTGTACTCGTTGAAAGGATCTACCATATGGTTTCTGTTCCCCGGACCGTTGTATATGATCCCCATGTCAACGGTTGCTTTAATATCTGACTGAATGGCTTGACCTCCAGTATTGATGACTACAATGGGAAGATCCGATTCTGCGAATTGAAAATAATCGGCCGGACTCGAACCAAATGTCAACGACCAATCTTGTACAGTACCCTCATCAGCGCCATATCCGTCCGTAACACGCAGGTACCACGTGCCGTTTGGATTCTGTCCATTGTTCACCGCACCCATTTGTCCCATTGGTGTATAGGTGCCGGTAAAGGGTGCCGTTCCCGTAGCTATGTTTGCCGTTGCGGTGGTGTTCAAGCAGGTGTTCACCAAGTTGTCATCTCCACCACCGATTCCTCCTGCAAGCAATTTCACGGTACCATCGGGTGCCACCAATTGTATGGTTAAATCGGCCAAATACGTATGCGTCAAATTGATGCAAACCGTTTCTAATCCAAAGGTGGTGGTATTGATGCTCGTCTGGGGAACACTAATAGTAGCGGGTACATCAATGGTTTGAAAATCCAAAATTGGACCTGTTCCCCCAGTGAATGTTTGGGCATGTAATCCGTAAGAACTGATTAAAGTGAGCGCTGCAAGGTATAGATTCTTCAATTTCGTGTACTTTTAGATGTCGAATTTAACACTATTTCACGCCATGCGAAAAATACTCATCAAAAACATCAAAGGACTCGTGCAAGCGGGTGAGGATTTGCCGATGGTACTTTGTGGCGCTGAGATGGCAAATATCCCGTTGATCCCAGATGCTTTTGTGGCATTGGAGGATGGCGAAATTGTGGCCTATGGGCCGATGAGTGAATTACAGGGCATAGACGATTGGCGCGATTTAGAACTTGTTGATGCTGAAGGAAAATATGTCATGCCGGCATTTTGTGACTCCCACACGCACACCGTTTTTGCACGCAGCCGTGAGGAGGAATTTGTCGATCGGATCAATGGATTAAGTTACGAAGACATCGCGCTTCGTGGAGGGGGAATTTTAAATTCAGCCGGAAGACTTGCAGAAATGTCGGAAGAGGACTTGTTCAATCAAGCGATGAAACGCATTGAGCAGTTGATGGCATACGGAACTGGAGCCATCGAAATAAAGTCGGGTTACGGGTTGTCGGTCGAGGCGGAAATTAAAATGCTTCGTGTCATTAAACGATTGAAAGAAAAAGCGCCCATTGCGGTGAAAGCGACATTTTTAGGTGCGCATGCTTTTCCTAAAGAATACAAGGAAAATCACCGTGGATATATCGACCTCATAAAGCAGGAGATGCTTCCCAAGATCGCCGCAGAAGGATTGGCCGACTACATTGATGTGTTTTGTGAACGCAACTACTTTTCCGTAGATGAAATGGAAGAAATTCTACTGGAAGGAAAAAAGTATGGTCTCGTGCCAAAGGTGCATGTCAACCAGTTTTCTGCACTTGGAGGTGTTGCAAAGGCTGTCGAATTGGGCGCGTTGTCGGTGGACCATCTGGAAGAAATGACGGAGGATGACATCACTGCATTGAAAAATAGTGCGTGCATGCCTACGATTTTACCGAGCTGCTCACATTTTCTGGGAATTCCATTTGGGGATGCCCGAAAAATGATTTCAGCTGGTTTGCCGGTGGCCTTGGCGAGTGATTTCAATCCCGGGTCAACACCAAGTGGTAACCTAGGTTTTGTATGGTCATTGGCTTGCGTAAAAATGAAACTGACGCCCGAAGAAGCGTTAAATGCTCTAACCATCAACGCGGCGTATGCCATGGGCCTAAGTGACACACACGGAAGAATTGCGCTGGGACGAAAATCGCCCCTTCTTATGACAACACAAATCCCGTCACTCGCTTATATTCCTTACGCTTTTGGCGACATGCACATCGAACGAATTTTCATATAATTCTTTAAGGATTCTTTACCTTTACACCATGCGTAAATCCCGTTTACTTTTCACCCTGTTTTTTCTGATCTGCAGTAATGTGCTCTTTGGTCAGAACATTCAGCGCAAAAATGAACTGTTGTGGGAAATCTCTGGAAACGGGTTAAAGGCGAAAAGTTATCTCTATGGGAGTCTGCACTCAAACGATAAACGCTTATTTCGACTGTCTGACTCTGTATATGTGGCCCTAAATGCTACAAAATCGGTTGTCCTTGAAACGGATATTTTTTCCCTTTTTGAAGAATGGGATACGCGAAAAGAAGAGATTCACTTGCTTTACGACAACAAAGGGAAGCCTTATACGGCAAATGATCAGGCAACAGAAACCATGTATGGCAATGAAGATGGAATGCCACAGTTTTTGGATGCTTATTTTCTTCAATACTGCTACAACGCGAAAAAGAATTTTTTCCCTCTTGAAACGGTTGAGGAACAGTTGAGTTTGTTGACAGAAATTGGCTTGCCCGATGGGAATGGAATGAACCTGCCTGTTTTCGATTACTTGCAGGAGAAAGTCATCGAATTGTACCTTCAAGGGGATATCGAGGGCTTGAATAAAATGATGAATGTGAACCTTTCTGTTGAAGGAGACTCCGAGTTGTATGACGAGTTGATCGTTCGAAGAAATGGAAGAATGGTCAAAGGGCTGGATTCATTGATGCGTTTCAATCCTTTATTTTGTGCTGTAGGCGCTGGACACTTAGGAGGAGAACAAGGAATAATAAACCTCTTGCGTAAAAAAGGATATAAGGTAAGAAAAGTCATGGCGGTTTTCTCTGAAGGATCTATCCCCGCGAAAGAAGAGGTGAGGTCGTTTAAAAATTACAGTTACTTCAATGAACAAGTTGGACTTGTTGCGGTATTCCCGGGTAAGCCAAAGGAATTAAAAATCTACGATGGACACCCCTACATTATCTACCGTGAACTGGGCCAAGGAAATACATTTTCAATCGAAATTATTCCTGTGGATGGTACACTAAGCTTGGAAGAACAAGCCGCCATTTATATTGCAAGTCCGGACGCATCACCTTATGCACATTCCATTCAAGACGATGGGACAGAATTTTATGAAGGCATTTCAGACACCTATCCCGAAGGTCCTCACTGGGTAAGGCTTATTCAAAATGATGAATATCTGCTGATTTTAAAAGCTTATGGAGGCAATAAATTCATGAATTCAAACCGCCCAAATTTATTCTTCAGTCGGATTTGGTTTGACCAATAATCGCAAATATTAAGTAATTTACGCGTTTAATGAGGTATTTCTACTAGATTTGCTGAAAATAAACACACATGATAAAACGCGTTCCATCGGCACGACTTAAAGCGTGTATTCAAGAGAGCAAAGTTGTTTTGATAAAAGGTCCACGGCGCTCTGGAAAATTTACATTGGTCAATGAAGTATTGAATGAGTTGTCTGTCAATTGGCAGCAATTCGATGCGCGCAAGAAATCATTTGTTCAGGAAGTCTCAGAAATGAATGTTGACCAATTGAATGAGGTATTGGGTGCAGAACCTTTTACGGTGATTCGTGAGGCGCAATATGTTCGAAGCCTTCAATTGATTATTGAAGCTGTTTTGGAAGGCTCATTGAATACCACACTTATTCTATGTTGTTCTTTTGATCCCTTGATGGATCCTGAATTTTCGGAAGTGCTTCGAATGCAAGGTTTAGAAATTCATGTCTATGCACCATCATTTTATGAGATGGCACAGCACAATTCTTTGCCTATTGAAGAAAAATCCTTGGAAACACGTTTGATTTACGGGGTATATCCTGAAGTAACGGAAGATCAAGCGCACGCCGAAGAGCGACTGAAAGAACTGGTTTCAGAAGCTGTATTTACCCAGCTGGGGGTCACCGACCGCATCAACAAAGCCGATAAATTGACAAAGATGTTGCAAGTGGTGGCATTCAACATTGGCGAGCCTGTGTCGTACAACGAAATTGCGGAGAAATGTGGTCTTGACAATGAAACTGTCGAACGCTACATTGACTTATTGGAAAAAGCATTCATTCTTGTTCGCCTTCCGTCGTTCTACAATGGACATCGCTATGAATTGAAAAAAACACATGTCCTCTACTTTCTCGACAATGGAATACGCAATGCGCTAATCAATAATTTCAATCCAATTGATTTGCGGAACGATGTTGAACAACTTTGGCGCAATTGGTTGATTGCCGAGCGATTGAAATGGAATGCAATGAACGGCGTTTTTCCCGAGTATTACTTTTGGCGAACACACACTCGTCAGTCCATGGACTTCCTCGAGTCGGCCAACAACAAAATTTCATCTTATAAAACATCGTGGGAGAAAAAGAAAAAAGTGAAATTTCCGGCCTCTTTCCGTAGTGCTTATGCGGAGATTTCCACACATGTGCTCAATCGATCTACCTATTGGGGTTTCCTCACTAAAAAATAATTTACATGAAGTTTACCGACAAACTAGCACAGTACATCGTTGATCAGCAACTCGACCTCGACCACCTTACCATTATCCTGCCCTCTGAGCGAGCCAAGAAGTACATCTCAGCATCACTTTTTCGTGCCTTCGGTAAGCCTGTGTTGGCGCCAGAAATGATGACCATTGATCGGTGGGTGAAAAGCCTTTCGGATAAAACGGTGATTGATCGAACAAGAGCATTAATTCGACTTTTTAACATTCAGTTGATTGACCCGCCAGGGGATAAAGACCGTTCCTTTGATGAGTTTATGTCGTGGGGAAACATTCTCTTGTCTGACTTTGATGAAATTGATCGTTACCTACTCGAGACGAAAACCGTGTTTACCAACCTTCAGGCAGTGCGAGAATTGGAGAATTGGGAAGTGGATAAATGGAGCTTTGAAGGACCTAATTTAACCGAAGGACAAAAAAGATTTCTTGAGTTTTGGGAAAAATTACCGAACTATTATACGGAATTGAATAAGCAGCTCAACGCCGATGGGCAGTGTTATCCAGGCAAGGCCTACCGCGAATTGGCAGAGCAAATAGACCGTGTTTTTAAGCGCGACCCAAAACGACAATTTATTTTTGCCGGATTCAATGCCCTTTCAAGCGCAGAAATGGCCATCATGAAACAACTGCACAAATTGGGTAGAGCACACATTCTTATCGATGCAGATGCGTATTACCTGAAAAATGATGCACACGAAGCAGGACGATTTCTGCGTCGATTCATGAATGATCTTGATGTGAAAGTGCTTTCATTTGTAGCAGACGATATGTCTACGGCAACGAAAAAAATAGAGATTATTGAGTGTCCACAAATTACAGGACAGGTCAAAGCAGCAGCGACAATACTCAATCTAATTCCTTCGTCAGAAATGAGTGAGACCTTGGTGTTGTTGGCCGATGAAAGTTTAATTGCCCCACTGGTAAAGAACCTACCAAAAAACATTGGCAAGGCAAACATTACCCTTGGGCTTCCATTGCGAAATTCTGCCTTACGCACTTGGGCAGACCTGATTTTTTCAATTCAAGAAAATAAAGTTCGGTTTAAAACAAAATCAATCTATTTTCAAGATTTACAACGCTTTTGGAATCACCCATTTACAGTGGCAATTCTCGATGAGCAGGAAAAACAAACGATTATCGGACTTGAACTTCAAATCATTGAACGAAACACTATTTTTTTAAATCCAGACAAATTAATAACCGGTGCAACGTCTTCAGCACTTTTGCCCCTATTGACCACAAGTTGGGATGGGGATTGGCTCAAAGGCTTAAAGACAATTCGACAAATGAATCAGACCCTGTTTAAGAATATGGGCAAGGAAGATGCATTTGAAAAAGCAGTTGTTGAAGCCTTCGACCAAGCGTTGCAGGAGTTGGAAAACATTCTTTCAGAAGGTATTCCAGACATGTCCATCAAAAGTTTTCGCCATCTGTTTCAGCAACACTGGAACACAAAAAGCATTGCGTACCATGGAAATCCGCTACATGGACTTCAGATCATGGGGCTCTTGGAAACACGTTTGCTAGACTTTAAGAATATCGTGATTCTTGGGATGAACGAAGGAAATATGCCGCCAACAAACCCCATTCAGACGCTGATCCCAATGGATTTGAGGAAATACTTTGAATTGCCCGTGCCTAGAGATAAGCAAGGCCTATTTGCCCACCACTTTTACCGTTTGTTGCATTCAGCAGAAAACCTTTGGGTGACCTACACAAGTGCACAGGAAAGTGTAGGATCGAATGAGGCAAGCCGCTATTTGCTTCAACTTGAATTGGAACTGTCTCGCTTAAATCCAAACATTACGCTTGAGCGCAAGTTTTACGCCGTTCCAAATACGGGTTCAACGACAGAGGTGAATTCAATCATTCCAAAGACGCCAGAAATTCTAGCGCGCTTGGATGAATTGTTTGAACGGTCAATCTCTGCATCGGCACTCAATAAATACCTCAAGTGCCCACTCGATTACTATTACCGCTACGTGATGGACTTTGGAGAGGAATCAGTGGTGGAAGAAGAAGTGGAGACGAACACCTTTGGAACCTTCATCCACAACGTATTGGAAGAGTTGTTTACGCCATTTGCCCGCCACGATAGCGACGGAAACAAAGTCACGCCCCAGCCTTCAAATTTAACAACACAGAACATCGATTCCATGTTGCAGAAATATGCTGGCTTGATCCATAAGGAGTTCTTAACCCATTTTGATCAAGATGCTTCGTCTTTTAGTTCTGGTAAAAATTTGCTTTCGTTTGAAATGGCAATCGAACTGACAAAACGAATTCTAGAGAATGAAAAGGATTTTCTAAGTAAGCAAACAGAACCTGTGTTTATTGAATACTTGGAACTTGAACTCGCCTCCACGATGGATATCGAAATTCAAGGAAAGACCATGCCGATCCACATGAAAGGGTATGTTGACCGCATCGATTCGGTTGGAGGAAAAATGCGCATCATTGATTATAAATCCGGAAAATCAAACAAGAAGGACGTGACCATAAAATGTCCAGAACCAGACATGTCGAACCTAGTCGCTGTCATTACGGGGGCAAAGCACATTCTGCAGTTGGTGATGTACAGCTATTTGTACCACGACCGATTTGGAAAATATCCAGATGAGGTGAGTATTTATTCTCTGGTCAATATACACGATGGATTGTTTCCACTTCAGGGTGATTTGACGATTGAGGAGTGTGCTGCATTATTCCCTGAATTCGTGCGTCAAGTTTTGGATGAATTGTTCGATCCAGAAATTCCTTTCGAGCACATGCCCGCACAATTTATAAGCTTCTGTAAATATTGCGAATAAAAAAACCTGAAAAGAACACACCGACAATTGATCCTGTAAGATCGTCTATGGTTCTTTTCAGGTATACCTGCAAGGTAAAATAAAACCAATGTCTAGGGTAGGAAGACCCGAAGACTGCTCCATAGACGAGCAAGTTTGTATAATGGTTGTGTAGGACAAAAAAAAATCAACTTTTTTTGTGACAAGCAAGTTGGAACAAAAAAAAACACCCACTTCAAGCGGATGTTTTCAATGCAAGTTTAAAGTATCTTAATACAATTCCAACTTCAAGGCAGAACGGTAATCTTTAATTTCTTCACGATTGATTTTGTGTTCAGCATTTTTCAAAAGATTCAATAAATACAACAAGTTCTCTTTGTCATCGATATCAATAGGGTACTCATTGCCCTCTTCGTCCTCATCGAATTGCGCTTGAACCTCGAAAGAATTGTGCTCTCCCAAGTATTCGTAGGTCAAACGGAGCACTTTCGTAACAAGAGGATCCTGTTCCTTCAATGCGAATTCACGCAATTCTTTCAAATCGTCGATCAATTTCCCCGCTTCTAATCCTTCTTTCTCAACCTTAGCGATGACCTCGTCCAGTTTCTTGTTTGCTGCTGCAATCTTCATAACGTATGCTGTTGTTTTCAAAATGCTTCGTCTTAACCATACGATGCACTGCTGTACAAAGTTAAACATCTTCCGAAATAATTTTGCATTGAACTTGCGTTCACATGAAATTTTTGTGAATCCGTCCGAAAGTAAGAGTATAAATGAGTAGATTGTACCTGAAATTTTAATTTTGTAAAAAAAATCGGTTTGATCGCAATCATCTTAAAAGCAATTGGCACAGGCCTATTATTAAGTTTCTTGATAGGTCCGGTTTTTTTCGTTCTACTTGAAACAAGCATTCGACGGGGCGTGCGGGCCGCTATTGCGCTAGACCTTGGCGTTCTAGTCAGCGATTTGGCCTATGCCTTTATTGCCTTGATTTTGTTCCTTCAAGGTGGAATTGGTGAAGACAGCGACCTCAACAGTGACCACAATAAAATAATTTTAAAAATTATTGGTGGGGTGATGTTTATCACTTACGGAGTCTATAGTTGGTTTAAAAAACCAAAGCAATCGAAAACAGATGAGGTAGGAAATGTCGTGCAGACAACTGGCGATTATGTGATGTTGGGACTGAAAGGTTTTCTGCTGAATATCGCCAATCCCATGGTGATCTTTTATTGGTTTTGGGTGGTTTCTGTAGGGAGTGATAGCGCCCCAAATAAAGAGTACCACAATGAGATCATCTACCTCTTTTTAGGAATAGTTTTTCTCACCTTTTTCTCGGTTGATCTTCTTAAAATTCTTGGCGCAAAGCGATTGAGACCGCTTGTTACGGACGCTGTGCTTTCTGCGTTGAACAAAGTAATTTCAGGCGTATTCCTGTTTTTCGGAATCGTCTCACTTGTTAAGGCCATTGTCTCCATTGTTAAACCAAACAGCGGAATGTAACGCATTTAATGAACATCAGTTATTCCCATCAGTTTGTCTTAAATATGCGCAATTTAATAGCAGTATTCACCTGTCTTCTTTCCTTATCTCTTTCTGCTCAGGAAATTAAAAAGGAAAATCTCACAAGGAAACAATCGGTTTTCTGGGATTTCTTGCGCACTCAAGTGCAAGGATCCGGCTCGTATTATCAAGATGAACTTGGAGAAACAACAGAAAAACATGGAAAATGGCTTTACTTTGACCGTGAAGGTCAGTTGGAAGAGGAGCGAAACTATTACCGTGATAAATTGGTCGGGAAAGTGGTTTTGTATTATCCCAATAAAAAAGTAAAGCAAGAAGGGTATTTCAAGCGCGATGTGCAAGACAGTGTCTATCGTGAATGGTATGAAAACGGCAAATTAATGGTTGAAGGATCCTACTCCAAAGGCGAGGCATCAGGCTTGTGGACCTATTTCTACATGGATGGTCGCGAGAAATCAGTGGAGGAATTGACTGGTGGCATAAACGTGATTCATTCATTCTGGCTGCCAGACTCTCTTCATTCGCAAACAATTATTGATGGAAATGGGGAATTGGCAACCTACTTTACTACGGGAACGGTAAAAGAGTGGTACAATTATAAAGACGGGCTTAAGCATGGCGACTTTGAGGAACGAAGTATTTATGGGTATACAACTTTGAAGGGATACTTTAAGTTGGGCGAAAAAGACAGCACGTGGACCTTTGCTTATTATACGGGAGACACCGAAAAAATCAGCAATTACAAAAATGGCGTACTGAACGGGGAATACACCTATTATTACGACAACGGCCAGGTCAATGTCCAGGGTTATTATGAAGATGGAAAGAAAGTCGGCCAGTGGACCTGGTACACCAACAAAGGCACGCGCGACATGGAGGGAACATTTGACAATGACCTTCAACATGGTCCATGGACCTATTGGTTTCCAACAGGAGAGGTTTCTTACACAGCCAATTATGCAGAAGGACTGAAAGACGGAAAGTGGACCTACTTCTATAAAAATGGTGAGAAATTTAAAGAAGGGGGGTTTTCAAAAGATCTGAAAAACGGCACGTGGCAAACGTGGTATGAGGATGGAACACTCCTCATGAAAGGTGACTACAAGGAAGGCAAGGAAGATGGTGAATGGCTCAACTTTTGGGAAAATGGCAAACTGAAGAATAAAACATCCTTCAAAATTGGCCTAATGAATGGCGAGTGGTTATCCTACTTCCCAACAGGTAAGTTGAAGCTTACAGGGGCGTATGATGAAAACTTTAAAGTGGGTGAATGGATCGATTATTTTGAGAACGGCCGCCCAAGAGACATCATCAATTACAAACTTTTCAAAGAAAAATCGAAGGTCAATTATGGCATCATGAAAGATCGTACAGTGATGGAAAGCTTAGAACACGGTCATTTTGCTTCGTATTCATCCAAAGATTTTCAACTGACCGAGGAGGGTGAATACAAGGAAGGAAAGAAAGACGGTGAATGGATTGCCTATTTTCCAGGAGGTAGAAAAGCAGCAGTGATTTCAAATTACAAAGAGGGCGAATTGAGTGGCACCATGAAAACCTTCGATCGCCGAGGAAACATCATGCAAGAAGTAGATTACAAAGATGGACTGAAACATGGGCGTTTCATTGTCTATGACCGCAAAGGGAAAATACTGGTTGAAAAGGAGTTCCAACTTGGGATGCAAGTCATTGAAGGAACCCAAAATGGATCGGGCACGTTCTCTCCGAAATAGTCGTTTTTACTCATTTTTAAGTTCGAATTTGTGCATTTTTACAAAATGTCATAGCTTCGTTTTCGAACCTAAAAAGTAGAGTAAACCATACGACACCAATCATTCAATTTCTTGGGATCTTTGGCTGCGGGATGCAGCACTTATGTTCCGGCTTCGTTGGCCAAACAACAACCCTAACTACTCTTAAATCACAACTTACTTCAGTTGTAAAAAACCACTCGAAGAATCTCTCTATATATGTAAATTCAGATGCCATCAAGATCCTGTGTTGCATAGCTCGTCCGTATCCCCCCATTTCGCACTTTGTTTTTTACCACTGTTGAAGCGCAAAACTTTAACACATGAAAAATGAATTATTCTACGGTGCATTGCTTCTAAATTTTGTAGCTATTGCACAACAACCATCAAGCCCAACTGGATACCCACAAGCAAACATGAATTCCCAAAATATCGCAAAATTTGCCTGGGTCCGTGGTGGGAATTTTGACAATGGTCCAGCGGGATTCAATAACATTTTCGGCACCTTTTTCAATTCAGATATCTTTGTGTATACCGACTCAAAAAAGCTGCTGACCTTCACGCGAGGAAATTTTCTCACGTCGCAAGGCTCCAATGGACAATCAGCTAACTACGGAAATGGCATCCGCATTTTCGATCCAACATCAGGCAATGGCTCTCATCTCGACTTGTTTACAAGCAACAATTCCGGGGGTGATGAAAGCCATATCGTTTTCGGTGAAATGGGCCAACTCAGTGCGCAATCAGAACGCTTCGAAATACTGGGAAACTACAAAGGACTTTACTTCAATGCGACTGGCCAAAATGGGGTATATAAGTTTGCTCGGCTTGGTCAGGTTACTGCCACCGTTGGGACAAATAATTTTTGGCGCATCGGGCAGCAAACGGATATTCTTACCGGAAACGTTGTGAATGCCAACCGTAGACTTGAAGTATGTGACAATACCTGGCAATTTCGCTTGTCTTATAACTATGACACCTACACCGACTTTTTTACCACCTCTGAAGGACATTTCCTCATTACACCAGTAAATGGTCGTGTGGGAATCAATCTACTCAACACACCAAGCGCAGCTCTTGATGTGAATGGTGACGCACGCATTCGAAACGTTCCAGCTGGAACAGGAGCAGCGATTTTTATTGGCACACCGAATGGCAGCAATTCGGATTTGTCCGTGAAACGGCTCGACTTTACAGGAAACCCGAATCAAGTGCTTCTAGGAAATGGGACTTGGGGTTTTCCCCTGCCAACGAATGCCATTACGTCGGCCGCAAATGGCACATGGATCAATGCGAACAATCAAATCGAATGGGGTACCCAAGCGCTCAATCACGACACACAAGTGCCCTTGGACGCCTACAAAATCTTGTTCAATACAGGAGTGAACTCAAACAATACCGTAACCATTGGCGGAAGCTCATACAATCCATCTGCTCGACTTTCCATCAGTAATGACAATCTTGCGACGGGAATATTTGTGCGTTCGAATGCCTACAACGGAGTCAATATACCAACAAGAACAGGTGTAAAGTCCTATGCATCAAATGCCAATCAGCTCTATGGAATCTACAGCTACGCACTCATGGGGCAGCGTGTTCATGGCCTATATGCTTTGGCACAAAGTGGAAGCAATTACACAGCCGGTGTGCGCGCTTTGGCAAGCAGTGGAATCACCACAAGTTTAAATTATGGGGGAGATTTTGGCGCCACGGGCACAACGTATTTCGAAAACGTCGGCGTTCGAGCTGAGGCCGATGGCTGCGTGAAACAAAATATTGGCGGAATGTTTCGAAGCGGCGCAGGAGGAGCTATGTCTATAGGCGTTTATGGTGAAGCAAATGTACCCGACACGTACTTTGGACAAGCCTACGCAGGCTATTTTGCAGGCGCAGTGCTGACATCGGGGGGGTCACTTTGGGGCGCTTCCGACGAAACGTTTAAGGATAGCATTCATGCGCTAGTAAACACAGATTCAGTGCTTATGCAAATAGAAACCGTTTCATTCAACTACAAACAAACGGGGAATGCACAACAATTGAATCTTCCGAAGGGAATAAGATACGGGGTGCTCGCACAACAGGTGGAACAGGTAATTCCGTCTGTCGTGCGTGAGGTGACACATCCAGCGATGTATGACACTTCAGGTATTGAAACGTCTGCTGCATTTACCTATAAGGTGGTTGATATGTCACAATTGGTGCCCTTGATGTTGACCGATCTTCAGAAAAAAACAGGTATCATAGATGTGATGAACGAACGACTTGATTCCCTTGAAGAAACTGTTGGGACATTGACAACCCGTTTGGATCTCTTGGAAAACTGCCTATCCTCATTAATCCCAGGTTTATGCACTGAACAGTCCGCTTTGCCCATCAATGGATCCAACGGGGTGAACAATGCACAATCGATTGGCTTGTCGGACCGCAGCGCTGTGGTGCTCGATCAAAATGTGCCAAATCCATTTGCTGAGTCAACGGTGATTCGATACCACCTTCCTGAGTACGTCGCAAAAGCACAACTTCATTTTTATGATGCAGCTGGCAAATTGGTGAATTCAATGGATGTGAATGTGCGCGGAGAAGGACAGGTAAGTGTGTTCGCTCAGGACCTCTCATCAGGAACCTACACGTATGCCTTGGTTGCCGATGGACAAATCATTGACACGAAGCGCATGATCAAGGAATAAGATCAAAAAGTTAGAGGTCAAGTTGAATTCGAGGAGTGTTTCATTTAGCCCTGGGTTTCATCCTGGGGCTATGATGTTGACCAAATTTTTACACAGGTTTAACCCATTTCAATGACGCGAATGAAACACTTAAATAAGGGCGCCAAGATTACCAGTAAACAGCTTAATGGCAATGGCTAACAAGATGATTCCGAATACCTTCTTGATGATGGCAATGCCACCGACTCCCAAAACCTGCTCTATTTTATTCGTCAAACGCAATACAACATAGACAACGATCACGTTGATGACAATCGCAAGAATAATATTGATTTGAGCGAATTCGGCCTTTAACGAAATCAATGTCGTGAGTGTTCCTGCCCCCGCAATAATTGGAAAAGCCAAGGGGACGATGCTTGCCGTTTTTCCTGAAACTTCATCGCGAAATACGCGAATACCTAAAATCATTTCCAAGGCCATTGCGAACAAGATGATTGAACCAGCTACCGCAAAAGATTCGATGGTTACACCAAATAACTTTAAGATATTCTCTCCGAGAATCAAGAACCCAATCATAATCCCAAAAGACACAAAACTTGTGCGCTCCTCATGAATAGAACCTGAGGACTCCTTGAGTTTGATAATAATTGGCACTGAACCAACAATATCAATCACAGCGAATAAAACTGTGGATGTCTTGAACAACTCTGTCCAATTGAATTCCTTGAAAAAATCAAACATGGTTTTCTAAGTTGAGGGTTTGTTCAATGACTACAGGGTAATGGGCGTGCTCCAACTCTTGTACTTTGATGCGAAGTGTTTCAATCGTGTCGTTTTGAACCACTGAACAATGAAACTGAGCAAGGGTTCTCCCTTCATCAAAATGTTCATTGACAAGATGAATTGTAATTCCACTTTCGACTTCGCCTGATTCAAGCACTGCGGCATGTACATGACTGCCATACATCCCTTTGCCACCAAAATTTGGGAGAAGCGCTGGGTGTATGTTAAAAATGCGCGTGTTAAAAACGTGAATAAATGAGGCGGGAATTAAGCGCAGATAGCCTGCAAGTACGACATAGTCAATGGCATGAGCGGAGCAAAGGTCAATGAGGAAGTTTCCATCTGCTGCCTGGGTATTGTCAATGATTGCACATGGAATGTCCATACTTTGAAACACATGAATTGCTGGAGATGTCGCATTATTTGTGACGAACAATCCAATTTCTATGGAGTGGTGTTGGCTGAAATAAGTGGCGATATTCAATGCGTTGCTTCCGGTTCCCGACACGAACAACGCAAGGCGGTGCTTCTTCATGGTGCAAAGGTAGGAAGGAGTTGCCAATATCAATCAAGTTATACGGACAAATTGCTCCAGTAAAATCGATAAAAGATGTAGTGTAAATTCTTTCAATATACGATTGAGTATAAGATTATGCGCTTTTATTTGGTTTTTTAGCGCAATGTTTTTTTCTTTGCACCTTTAAAACTTTAAAAAGAGAAATAATGTCTGACATCAAATCAAAAGTAATATCTATCATCGTAGATAAATTAGGTGTTGAAGAAAGTGAAGTAACGCATGAAGCGTCTTTCACAAACGATCTAGGAGCAGATTCACTTGACACTGTTGAGTTGATTATGGAGTTCGAGAAAGAATTCAACATTGCTATTCCAGACGATCAAGCTGAGAACATTCAAACGGTAGGTGACGCGATCTCTTACATCGAAGAGCACGCTAACTAATTACTAGCACAATTTATGAACAATTAGGTTCCACATGGAATTAAAACGAGTTGTCGTAACGGGTCTTGGCGCTTTAACGCCCATTGGCAATACCCTCAATGAATATTGGGAAGCGTTGCTTAGTGGTAAAAGTGGTGCAGCGCCTATACAGCAATTTGACGCCGGATTGTTTAAAACACAATTTGCTTGTGAAGTAAAGAACTTCAATATTGAAGACTTTATGGACAAAAAAGAAGCAAGGAAATTAGATCAATTTTCACAATTTGCCATGGTTTCAGCCTCTGAAGCCATGGCGGATTCTGGACTGATGGAATCAAATGCCAACCACGATCGCATCGGAGTAATTTGGGGATCAGGAATTGGTGGACTCAAAACTTTCCAGGATGAATCGCAAAATTTTTTCGCCGGTGACGGTACTCCGCGCTTCAATCCGTTTTTTATTCCTAAAATGATTGCGGACATCGCAGCCGGACACATTTCCATTAAATACGGTCTTCGAGGACCAAATTATGTAACAGTTTCTGCTTGTGCGTCATCAACAAATGCAATCATTGATGCCTTCAACCTTATTCGCCTCGGTAAAGCAGATGCCATCGTTACTGGTGGGTCTGAATCGTGTGTAAACGAAATGGGCATGGGTGGTTTTAATGCATTGAGGGCTTTATCAACACGAAATGAATCGCCTGAAACAGCCTCTCGACCATTTGATTTAGATCGAGACGGATTCGTTCTAGGTGAAGGTTCTGGAGCACTGATCCTTGAGGAGTACGAGCATGCCATTCGTCGTGGTGCAAAAATTTATGCAGAAGTGATCGGTGGAGGAATGTCCGGTGATGCCTATCACATCACTGCTCCACATCCGGAAGGAATCGGCGCGCGCAATACAATGATTGCCGCCCTCGAAGATGCGGAAATTGAACCTTCAGCAGTAGATTATGTGAATGTGCACGGCACATCTACGCCTCTTGGAGATATCGCTGAAGTAAAAGCCATTCAAAATGTATTCGGTGATCATGCCTACAATTTGAATATCAGTGCAACAAAATCAATGACTGGCCACCTTCTTGGTGCTGCTGGTGCAATCGAAGCAATCGCGTGTGTGCTTGCTGTGAAATACGACATCATCCCACCAACAATCAACCACTTCACCGATGATCCTGAATTGGATAATCGCCTGAACTTCACATTCAATACTGCACAAAAACGTGTTGTCAATGTGGCGCTGTCGAATACTTTTGGTTTTGGCGGACATAACACGAGTGTAATCGTGAAGAAATTCGTTGGTTAGTACCTTGAAGTTTCCCTTTTTTCAAAAAAAACGCAACAGCGAAGATCTTGAACTCATTCGGTTCATTCTTACCCGTTTTGGATATCGCCCATCTAACCTCGCTCATTTTGAACAAGCATTGACGCACCGCTCATTGTCTAATTCCGATAGTGATGTGTCTAACGAGCGCCTAGAGTTTTTGGGTGACGCGATTCTTGATGCTGTGATCGCCGATTATTTGTTTCAACGATTCCCATCTGAGGATGAGGGATACTTAACAAAAATCAAATCTAAAGTGGTGAGCCGAAAAACACTGGGTGAAATAGGTGAACTTATGGAGCTAAGGTCTGTTATCCGCTATCACAAAGGCCGAACAATCAACCTCGCAACCATCGAGGGAAATGCATTCGAAGCGATCATGGGCGCAATTTATCTGGATGGAGGATATGTCGCAGTAAAAAAGAGTATCGAACATCATGTGTTCCGTCGCTATGTGGATTTGAATCGAATTTTGGAAGAGGAAATTGATTTCAAGTCAAAACTCTTTATTTGGATTCAGAAAAAGCGCCTGAAGCTTGATTTTGATGTCGTGTCGGAAGAGAATGTTGAAGGAAACTGGCGCTACACCATTGTTGTACGCATCAATGAAACGAACTACGGTCGTGGGATTGGCACAACAAAAAAAATGGCCGAACAAGCAGCAGCTAAAGAAACACTCGAATTGATGGGCGAGATTTAGTGTCCATCCAAGAATTTCAATACAACAGCCAAGACTTCTTTTTCAAATTCCCCAAGGGAGTTGCAGTAAAATCGCGAATAGCCGCCGTCAATAAGGATTTTTCCCTTGCCCAATTTCCCGGAGAGGATTAAGGGTTCATCGTTGTACCATACTTCAACATGTAGCTGAAAGTCAAGTGGGAAGGCAACAGGCGTGGAACCAGGAGGGAAATTTTCTATGTCACGGAATATCCCAATGTTCCTGATTTCTTTTTTTGTGGTTTCTGATGCTGTCCACACAGATTTGCTATATATACGCTCAGTCAAAGCATTCCCCTCGGCTTGCAAAGGCCAGTTTTCACTGCCTATATAGAGCCCCCCTCCGTCGCTCACAAACTGAATAATTTGGTCGATTTCGTTCGGAGAAAGTCGAGAATGGGCCGAAGAAAATACCATGATGGTTTGGTATTCATAAAGTTTTGGCGGTAGTTTTTCACTGGAAATAAATTGCTTGCTGGTATCCGAAAAACACAGTTGTTTGGTGTTTCCTAACAATAAAATTTGCACTTGACCCCAGCACATGTTGGAAATAAGAAGTCCAACAAATACAACATAAATTTTCATCGGTGAGAGATTACAACTCCATCTTGCATAGGTTCAAAAGAGGACTTTTAATTTTGTGAGTCAAGAAAAAAAGTATCTTCAATCTCTGATTATTCGTAAACTCATGCAGATCCATCCTTTCGACCCGTCAAAAACTGTTTCATGGGCAAATGGCACCAGCACCGAGCTGTTTGTGTACCCTCCTGGCGGGAATTTTCTAACCCGAGATTTTATGTTTCGAATAAGCACGGCAACGGTGGAAGCGGAGGAGACAACCTTTTCAGACTTTTCTGGCTTAACTCGAATTCTTTTGCCATTGAAGGGAAAGCTAACCTTAGTCCATGAAGGAAGATATACCAAGGAATTGGAACCCTTTGAACAAGATCAATTTGATGGCTCATGGAGCACGCGGAGCAAAGGAAAGGTGCAGGATTTCAATGTAATTTTTAATAAAGAAACGTTAGCAAGGGTAATACACCATCACTTAACTTCTAGTGAATCTAAATTGATTCAAGAACATGAATCATGGCATTTCATTTTTGTCAATGACGGGATTTTTGAGGTCAATGGTCAGGATTTGGTTTCGGGTGATTTGGTTGAATTTGAACGTATTGATAAACAGCCTATCGAAATCAAATGCATTGAAGAAGGAAACGTTCTTGAGTGCATGATTCACCACAGTGCCACAGACGTCTTGGATACCGTTTATGAAAGCATTTCTAAGTAATAGTTCAATTTTTTTCTCTATGCCTCTTCGGTAAAAAAGCTAAAGTTGTTCAGCTAAAGAGATTCATGAAAGCGCGTTTCAATCCACCACACAGACACGGATAACGCAGAGGATTGAGTTTTGTCAAGCGTAAAAAGAAATTTTCTAAAAATTTTCTCTGTGCCTCTGCTGTAAAAAAATATCCAGCGGATGTGATGTCAGACTATAAAACAATAGTGTTTTCCGCAAAACTTAACATCAATAGCTACGCTTTTTCGGTTTATTTCGCTATCTTCAATCGAGAAAATTAGCATTCATGAACCACCAAGAATTGGGCGTCTTCGGAGAGTCGCTCGCCGTTACCTATCTCAAAAATAAAGGCTACAAAATCATCGCGCAGAATGTAAAATACATGAAATGGGAAGTGGATATTATCGCCACTTTTGATGGGAAAATCATCGTTGTTGAGGTCAAAACACGCGTCACAAGCGAAATCGGTGAGCCATGGCGCGCTGTCACACGGACAAAGCAAAAACAAATCATTCGCGTGGCACACGATTACCTCACAAGAAATGACTGTGAGGAGGAGACAAGATTTGATGTCGTTTCCATCGTTCACAATTCATTTCGAACTGATATTGAGCACATTGAAGATGCGTTTTATCCTATATCTTGACTCTGCACTTTTTTCGCCTATCTTTGTACCCTAATTCTGCTCGTGATGAACACAAGAAAATCGGTTTCAGGGAAAGCCCGTAAACCATTCCCCGCTGCTCCGAAAAAAGGAGCCCCTGCGGCAAGTGCCAAAGGAAAATCTGCTGCAAGCGCAAAAAATGCAAAGCCAACACGGCCTGCAAAAGATGTCCCAGCAAAAAAATCAAGTGCCCAACCCACTGAAAAAGAAGTGTCAGCCCGTGACAAACGGAAGTACATCGACTTCAAAGAAAAAGTGAAAAAGGGCGATCCATTGCCATCGTTCAATGAAGATGAAATCCGTCTAAATAAGTACCTCTCAAATGCCGGTATTTGTTCGCGACGCGAGGCGGATGTGCTCATTCAAACAGGTGTGGTATCCATCAATGGCGAAATCATTACGGAGCTTGGCTATAAAATTAAACCAGGTGATGTGGTACGCTATGATGGTGAAACAATCAATGCCGAGACAAAGCGCTATGTGCTACTAAATAAACCGAAGGGATTCATTACCACTATGGATGATCCCCTTGGGCGGAAAACGGTAATGGGCTTGGTGCGAAAAGCATGTCGTGAACGCGTGTATCCTGTTGGACGACTCGACCGCGACACCACAGGACTTTTATTGTTCACCAATGATGGGGATATGGCAAAGAAGTTGACGCATCCAAAACACAAGGCCTTGAAGATTTACCATGTTGAATTGAGTAAAGCGGTGAGCCGTGAACACCTCCAGCAGTTGTTGAAAGGTGTAGATTTGGAAGATGGGCGTACGAATTTTGATGCCGCTGAATATGTGAAAGATGGCAATAGCCGCGAGGTGGGCGTTGAACTACACTCAGGAAAAAACCGCATCGTTCGTAGAATGTTTGAGGCTTTAAACTATGAAGTTGTTAAACTTGACCGTGTGCAATTTGCTGGTTTAAATAAAAAAGATCTTCCACGAGGGATGTATCGTCACCTATCAGAAAAAGAAGTTTCATTTTTAAAAATGTCGTGATGAAGTATGTATTGGGCAGTTTGGCATTGATTATTTGTCTTCTGACAGCCTGCAACGATGCCTCAGAATCAAGCTCTGCAAACGCGTATTTTGACTATTTCTATCCAGTGGATAGCATTCCTAAAGTGTACCAATACCGCGACTTGGAGAATGGGCTGATTGAGCAATTTCACCGTGTCTATGCCATTCAAGACAGTGAAGGTAAACATGTCATTGTTGAACGCTATTCAGGCGATGGCAGAATCCTTGAGGCCCTGAACTACAACGTAGACTCTTTAGACATCATGGATCACATGGTAGTTAACCGCAATGGTGAAAAAACCAAGGCAGATGTGTTCCGAACGAAAGTCATTCCAATGGACAAAAACGACGAAGCATATTTCGCATCGCGTTTTCAAGGGTTCCTCGATTCAACAATGATTCTTCAGGAAATTCGCCGAACGGTGGTGAAGGAAAGTAAACGCACAGTAATGAATAAGACAACTGAGGTCGTTGCATTTGCAGATAACATCAGAATGACTAATTTCAATCCGTTCACCAAAAAAGAGTCCGTGCTCGAAGGAAAAGCTGTTGCTTATTTCGCAAAAGGAATCGGCTTGGTGGAATGGTACTCTACCGATAAAAAAGTCCACTACCGTCTAGAAAAAATCATGGAACAAGAGGAGTGGGTAAAGATGATTACTCGTTAAAATCGAACAGTTATGGCACGCATTATTTCCATTCTTCTTCTCTGCATCACCCTTCCACTAGTCCTGAATGCGCAAAGTAGACGCAAACCCTATTCCTTTGAAAAAGGGAATTTCTTTGGTTACTGGGGATACAACCGTTCCTTCTACACCAAGAGTGACCTCTATTTCACGGGTCAGGGATACGATTTTCACTTGGATGGAAGTGTGGCAAAAGACAACCCTTCAACCCAATTTAAGCAATACATTAATCCAACGACGCTTACTGTGCCTCAGTTTAATGCGCGCTTTGGCTATTACTTCAAGGACCATTATGCAATTTCTTTGGGTTACGACCACATGAAGTACATTTTTCAAGATGGCAACAATGTGCTGTTGAGCGGTACAATTGATCCCGGAGTAGATAATGTCACCTTCGGTTCGGGAACTTATGACAACACACCTGTAACCACAAATAGAAATACCTTCCACTACGAAAACTCAAATGGCTTAAATTACATCCGAGTTGAATTGACCCGTACAGACATGCTCTTAAGAATTGGGAAATCATTTACCTTCAGTTCGAACGCGGGCATCGGAGCAGGAGCCATCCTGTCGTACAATGATTTCAACTTTGCTGGGCAAAAAGACATGGTAACCATTTCCTTGTCAGGCTTTGCGCTTTCAGGTCATGCCTCACTTCGTTTTGAGTTCTGGGACCACCTTTTCTTGCGCACAGGTGTAAGCGGAGGATACATGAATCAACGACATGTGAAAACCCGTCCGGACGATGATTCAGCGTATGCACATCAACAATATGGGTATTTGCAGTTCGATACAGCCCTAGGTTTCATGTTTTATGTGAAGCCAAAGGAAAAGAAATGCAATACCTGCCCACACTTCTAATTACTCCTTCTTCCCAAGTCTAAAGTCAATCTTGTAATAGAAGATCGGCAAGAATCCTAACTGAGATTTCTGTGCAATCGGTTGGTAATTTGGCGAGTTGATCACATTCGGGTCAAGCGATGGTGCATAGGCCAAACTCAACAAGTTTTTCGTGTTCAAGATGTTCACCAAGTCAAGTCCAATCTCGTGCGTCATTTTTGCTGTGTTCAAACGCCAGCTGATTTTGAAATCGATGCGGAAGTAGTCAGCAAATTGACGGTCATTAAATCCTTGGTCTTTGAAAATGATTTCTTTCGCCGCATTGGTTAGTAAAGTATCTACATATCCATAACGCTTACCACCCGCACGTGTGATTTTTGTGCCAATTCCTATCGTGTTTTTCGTGCCAATCTTGAACTCTTTTCCAATCAATAAGTTGGCAACATAAGTACCATTATACGATGTGTTTCTCAAAACGCCATCGCTTCCTTTGTAACGCGAATCATAGAGTGTTCCTGAGAAAAGAAAGAAGAACGATTTGTCAAAGTACTTCTGAACAGTCAACTCAAGCCCGTAGTTGTATCCAGTACCTGTGTTCTCCAATTTTTCAGGGAAGAAACGCGCAAAGCCACTACCCACATTAATCATGGAGAAGGACGATG
>CALPWQ020000032.1 GCA_943327315.2 Chitinophaga pinensis | reverse complement strand
TTTGTCTTTCAGTAATGAATTACTAATTACTAATTACGAGTTACTAATTACGAGTTACGAGTTACGAGTTTGGTGGCTGAGGTTCTCGAAGCCACGAATTACGAGTTTTCGAAGAACAATCAAGTCCTTTGTCTTTCAGTAATGAATTACTAATTACTAATTACGAGTTACGCGTTAGAAGATTTGGTGGCTCCACCGCAGCGGACAAGTGAGCTGCTTTGGCAGTCTCGAAACCCTTAGTTTTCGAAGTCCTTTGTCCTAATTTTTAGTCTTAACATCCTGATGTCTTGAAATCTTCATATCCTCAAGAGCTTTCATATCGAAGTTGGCCCCAACTCGTAACTCGTGGCTTCGAGTCTGCTTTCGCACCTCAGCCACCAAATTCGTAATTAGTAACTCGTAACTTTTTGAAGTCTCTTGTCCCTAATAGCAACGATATCCAAACAAAAAAGGAGCGTGATTCACGCTCCTTTTTTTATGTTCTACATATTTATCTTACAAGTGGATCACTTCACCATATGCCGCTGCTGCAGCTTCCATGATTGCTTCGGACATTGTAGGGTGAGGGTGAACGGTTTTAATGAGTTCTTCACCTGTTGTTTCTAGCTTTCGCACGGCAACACATTCGGCAATCATTTCAGTAACATTTGCACCAATCATGTGTGCACCCAGCAATTCGCCATATTTTGCGTCAAAGATCAATTTTACGAATCCATCTTTTGCACCAGCAGCGCTGGCCTTTCCAGAAGCAGAGAACGGAAATTTACCTACTTTAAGTTCATATCCAGCTGCCTTTGCTGCTTTCTCTGTATAGCCAACAGATGCAATCTCTGGTGAACAGTACGTGCATCCTGGGATATTGTTGTAATTCAAAGGCTCTGGGTGGTGTCCTGCGATTTTTTCTATACAAATGATGCCTTCTGCTGAAGCGACATGTGCCAATGCAGCCGTCGGGATTACATCACCAATGGCATAGTAACCTGGGATATTCGTTTGGTAGTATTCATTCGCTAAGATGCGGCCACGATCGACTACGATTCCGAGTTCTTCAAGACCAATGTTCTCAATGTTTGCTTCAATACCAGCGGCAGAAAGAACAATATCACATTCGATTTTTTCTTCGCCTTTGGCTGTTTTGATGCTTACTACACATCCTTCTCCAGAAGTGTCAACAGACTCTACAGATGCATTGGTCATGATGTTGATGCCCATCTTTTTGAACGATTTCTCCAATTGTTTGGATACATCTTCATCTTCAATGGGAACGATGCCAGGCATGTATTCAACAACCGTTACTTCTGTACCGATGGCTTTGTAAAAATAAGCGAACTCCACACCAATCGCTCCCGAACCAACAACCACCATTTTCTTTGGCTGCGATTTCAAGGTCATGGCTTGACGGTAACCGATGATTTTTTCACCATCTTGTGGCAAGTTAGGCAGCACGCGTGAACGCGCTCCTGTAGCGATGATAATTCCTTTATCGGCTGCATATTCAGTCACCGTTCCATCTTCAGCTGTAACGGCTACTTTTTTACCTGCCTTCAATACCGCATTTCCCATGATCACATCGATCTTGTTCTTTTTCATGAGGTACTGTATACCGTTGCTCATTCCGTTGGCAACCCCGCGGCTGCGGCCAATCATTGCACCGAAGTCTACTTCTGCATCCTTCACTGTAATTCCATAGTCTGCGGCGTGTGTGAGGTATTCAAATACATTGGCACTTTTCAAAAGCGCTTTTGTTGGGATACATCCCCAGTTCAAACAAATTCCACCAAGTGACTCACGCTCAACAACTGCAGTTTTAAGTCCAAGCTGTGAAGCACGAATCGCAGTGACATACCCACCGGGACCGCTTCCTACTACTATAATATCGTAATTCATAATCGAAATTGTAAATGTTGCTGCGAAGTTACATATTTTTCTTTGCCTTGCGACTTCCTTATGCAGAGGCAATTTCTGACTGTTCCAAGGACTCGTTGTTTTTCACTTTGTTTTTACCAAAACGGGCTTTAATTCGGTCAACCGTGTAATACATCATAGGCACCACGATGATCGTCAAGAACATGGAGCTTGTGAGTCCTCCAATCAAGACCCAAGCAAGGCCATTTTTCCATTCTGCACCTGAACCTGAACCTGTTGCGATTGGAATCATACCAATGATCATGGCAATGGTTGTCATCAAGATTGGACGCATTCGTTCGCGCACTGCTTCGAGCAACGCTGTATACGTGGACTTCCCTTCTGTTTTTAGGTGATTCGTAAAATCCACAATCAAAATGGCGTTCTTGGCGACGAGTCCGAGAAGCATAAGCATACCAAGCATGGTAAAGATTCCCATAGTAGAAGAACTCAGGTTGAGCGCAAGAATGGCCCCAACGAGCGATACAAAAATGGAAAATAAGACCACGAATGGATAAACGAAGTTGTCGTACAATGCCACCATGATGAGGTAAACCAAGATCAAACCAATGCCCATCGCTGTACCCAGGGCACCCATTGATTCTTTTTGACGTTTGATTTCACCACCCCATAGCATGCGGATATTTTTGTCCAAAGGTTCTTTTTCGAGGTACTTTTCAATCGCAGCGGAAACGTTCCCAGATGCAGTTCCAAGCACATAACAACGAATGGTTGTATTTGAAATTCTGTTTTTGCGTTCCAATGACCCATTCCCGTTTTCAACGCTGATGCTGGCGAATTGACTCAAGGCCACTTGTTTTCCATCGTTTGTGGTGAAGGTCATCTTGCGAATGTCTTCAACGTTTTTCCGGTCAAATTTATCTGTCATGACGCGAATGTCATATTCTTGTCCTTTTTCATCGAATTGCGCATCATCATTGCCTGTAAGGGCATTTTGAAGTTGCATTCCTACGACAGCGATTGGTAAGCCCATCTGTCCCATTTTTTCTCGATCGAGGTCGATGCGAATTTCAGGTGTTACGTCATCTGTTGAAATGGTAGGATCCTTTGCCCCATCAATTTCCAGAATGGCAGCCTTCAAACGGCGTGCTTCACTCAGTAAAAGTTCAGAATCATCCGACGACAGGAAAATTTCAACAGGTGCTTCTTCCGATTCCACCATCCCGATATTCAAGGCCTTTACCTCAATCCCTGGGTGTTTATCCTCGATGCGCTTACGAATTTCGTTCATATAGCGAATGGTTGGATATGTTTTTTGCAACCCTGGCTTCATCTTTACGGTAAGCTCAGAACGATTTTCTGAACCAAACGAAGCTGCTCCCATCCCAGAACTTGGTCCACCAACATTGGCAAACACAATGTCCACAACATCTTTTTGAGCGAGGATCATTTGCTCGATTTCCAAGGTAGTGGCATTGTTTTCTTCAAATGTTGTGCTTTTATCGTATTTCAATTTGATCATGAACTTTCCTTGATCGCCTTGAGCAACGAACTCCTGCCCAACGATTCCAAGTCCCATCGTGGCCATGCTTGCTGCAAAAATTCCAAAAATGACGAGTGCCATAATGAGTTTATGACGCAAAGACCATCCTACCAATTTCACATATTGATCCGTGAAAATGGTGATTCTACGTTCAAACCAAAGTAAAAATGCTTGAATAGGTTTTTTCGGGTCGAGTTCAACCACTTTGGCGAAGCGTGATGCCAACCATGGGGTTAAAGTGAAACATACGAAGAGTGACATCAAGGTCGAGACCACCACAACGATAGAAAATTGGTGCAGGATATCCGAAATGGTTCCTTCAATGAAAACCACTGGAGAGAAAACCACGACATCCACCAAGGTGATAGCCAGTGCTGTAAATCCAATTTCATTTCGTCCATCCAACGCTGCTTGTCGCCGCTTCTTGCCCATTTGAAGGTGGCGGTAGATGTTTTCCAAGACCACAATCGAGTCATCCACGAGGATTCCAATCACCAATGACATGGCCAAAAGTGTCATCAAGTTGAGCGTATACCCAAGGAGATACATCGCAATGAACGTGGAAATCAAAGAAGCTGGGATTGAAATCAAGACGATGAATGCATTTCGCAAGCTGTGCAAGAATAGGAGCATTACTGCAGCTACCAATAATACAGCAAGTTCCAAATCGTGGATTACAGCATTTACCGAATCAAGTGTTGGAATAGAGGTGTCTGTGGCTATTGTGAAGGTGATTCCTTCCTTTTTATACTTCTTCTCAATTTCTTTGAAGCGATCCTTTGTAGCTTTGGCCATGTCAACGGCATTCGCATCACTTTGTTTCTTGATGCGTAAACCAACCCCGTTCACCCCGTTCAAACGGCTGATGGTGATTTGATCTTTTGAGGCATCGGTGACACTAGCGACATCACTCAATCGAATACTGGATGTTCCGTTGTTTGCTAAAATCAAATTTTTCAGGTCATCCACTTTTTGGAATTTTCCTGAAAAACGAACAGTTACTTGCTCAGATTCATCCTTCACCTTTCCAGTTGGAAATTCTGCATTTGCAGCGCGAATTGCTTGATTGATAGCACCCAATGACAATCCATACAAGCGCATCTTTTCCGTGTCTACATTTACACGGAATTCACGTTCTTCCCCACCGATGACAGCCACATCACCAACACCTTTGATTTGTTTGATCTGTGGGATGATTTGGTCGTCCATCAATTCCATAAAGGCGCGGTCGTCCAAATTCTTGCTCACCGCACTTACCTGAAGTACTGGTGAAGCATTGGGTTCAATCTTTGAAAGTACTGGCGTCTGTGCTCCTTCCGGAAGGTTATTGCTGATGTTATTGACTTTTCGTTGAGCATCTTGCAATACCTTGTCTATGTCAGCCGATTCCTTAAATTCAAGCAAGAGGATAGAGGCGTTATCCAATGAAAAAGAAGTGACTTCAGAAATGTTCTCAAGTCCACTCAAGGCATCCTCGAGGGGCTTTGATACTTGACTTTCAACGGTAGCTGGCGATGCACCAGGATAGGTTGTTGTGACAGTGATTAGAGGAGGAGAGAAGTCGGGCAATAACTCGACGCTCAACTGATTGTAGCACAATAATCCACCTCCAACAAGAATCGTGAAGATCACGATAATGAAGGACGGACGTTTGATTGATAATTCCGTAAGAGTCATGTCGGTCCTATTTTGTTGTTTTTACGTTTGATTTGTTTTGCAGGTTGACTTGACCTTTCACTACGATGCGGTCCGATTTTGTGATGCCGCTGATCACTTCAATGAACTCACCATCTGATGTTCCTGCATTGAAGGCTGTAAGGATGGCTTTCCCATTTCTAAGCACATACACTTGTGGGTTTTTAGATGAACCAACCAAAGCTTTACGCGGAATCGCCAAGGCACGAACACTAGATGTGTTTTGAAGATTCACTGAGCCATACATTCCTGCCAACAACTCTCTGCTTGCATTTTTTACCGTGATTTGAATCTTGAAGTTGTGTGTCTTGTCCGCTTGAACACCGATATTGACGACTTTCCCGTCGAATGAACGACCACTGTAAATGTCCGCGCGAACAGATACGGTTTGCCCCAATTTGAATTTCAAAATATCGCGTTCTGGAACACTTACTGTTAACTTCAAGGAAGAAATATCCGTAATCTCAAAAAGCAATGAACCACCGCCAATCACTGATCCTAAGTCGACCATCTTCTTGGTGATTACTCCAGAAAACGGGGCGCTGATGTTCGTGCTTCTCAATTGTTTTTGCAATTGTTTTTTCTGTACTTCTGCTGATCGCAATCCAAGGCGGGTTTTTTCTACCTGCATCTCAGGTACTGCATTTTCTTTGGATAAGTTGCTATAGCGTTTGTTGTCATTTTCTTGACCTTCCAAAGATATTTCTGCGTTTTCAAGCTGCAATTGCAACATTTCGTCGTCGACTTTGGCTAAGATTTGTCCTTGAGACACAGCATCACCTTCATCCACCGAAAGGCGTACGATTTTTCCTTGGGCATCTGAACCAATGGTGTTTTGACGGATCGGTTCGAAAATACCCAAATAGGTAAAGGCACTTTCGAAGGTATGCATCTGCGGAGTAACGGCGTCAACGAGCACTGCTGCTTCGGTGTCGTGAATGTAAATTTTCTTTTCTGCTGCCGCTTTGTTTGAAAGCAATTTCATGATGGTAAGTCCAACGAGGAGAACTGCTACGATTGAGATGATGATGATTCTTTTGTTCATGATGTATGTAGTTGCTTTTCTTATTTTTTATTTGATGCTTCCGATTGATTTAAGGTATTCTAGTTCTGCCTGACGCAATTGAATGTACGATGCAACCACAGTAGTTTGGGCTTGCTGAAGGGCGTTGTCTGCAATGATGAGGTCATTTGAACTGGCAACCCCTTGTTCAAATTTTGCAGAAGCTTGGTTGTAAATGTTCTCGGCAAGTTTCAATTGCTCTTGAGCGATTTTCAAAGAATTTGATTGAATGTCAATTTGATTGAGTGCATTTGATGTACGCAATTCCAATTGCCGTTGAGTAAGCTCCAATTGATTGTTTAATTTTTCTGCGTTTAATTTATTGGCAGTTTGTTTGTGCACTTTTTCAAGCCCGTCAAATAGTTTCCAGTCCAAACGAAGCCCTAAAAATGCACCTTCGATCCCTACACGGTAATTGTCCTGTGGCTTCATATTGACACTGTAATTGTAGGTGCCATAAAAGGAAAGATTTGGTAGGTAGGCCATGTTGTTTCCTTTGCGCTCCTCATTGTTCATCATTTGTTGTGTTTTGATGAGTTCGAGTTCAGGATAATTTGCTTCTTTTAGGTCGACAAGTATGGATTTTTCGACAAGCGCATCAGGCGCAAGATTTACAGGAGTGTCTGCATTTATTCCAACTAAGATGCGCAACAAACCCTCAAGTTGAGATTTGGTTGCTTTCAATGTTTGCTCTGTATTTTGAAGACTCAAACGGTTGATGGTTAACTTGTCAACATCCGTCTGAAGCATCATTTGTTGGGCAACCATCGCTTGCATGTTCTGAATCAACTTGTCCATATTGGAAATATTTCCAGAAACATAGGTAAGTTGGCGATTCACTGCCTGAAGATTGAAAAAAGTACTCGCAATTTGGTGGCGCACCTCTTGTTCTGTCAAGCGCAATTGAATGTCTACAATTTGATTGTTTACACGAAGTGCTGCCAATCCATAATTCAATTGTGTGTTGAATAGAATCTGCGTAAGTTGCACGTTGTTACTCAATACGTAAGGCACTCCAAACTGTACCGTTGAAAATGACCCTGGAGGCCCACCGAAAAATGCTGCAGGTACAACCTGACCTGGAATGATGGCGTTGTACTTGTAATCTCCAGTAAAGGAAATTTGTGGCAATCGTGCGGCAAGATAGGCGTCACGGTTTTTGTCCGTGATTAAGATGTCAAGACGCGCATTTCGCAAGGTTAAATTGGCCGTGTCTGCCATGCGGAGACAGGTTTCCAGGTCCAGTTGCTGTGCTTGAACTGGAAGTACGGAAATCAGGATAATTCCTGCAATTAGTCGTTTCATTTTTGTGTGATTTGAGTCGATGTGCTCCCCGGAAATAAATACCCGATGAGCATGTCTGTGACTATTTGTTTATGTTGAACAAGTTGTTTTTCGTATTGTTCGTCGCTTATGCCATGCACTTGCTTGATGACTGCAGCGCCCATGAAAGGAAATTGGCAATTCGACATCATCAAAAGCGTGATACTCGTAATATCGATTTCACGCATGCGGCCAGCTTTCTGTTCAATTAAGCATTCTTCAAAGATTCCTGTTTGTTCGATGCATTTGAATACCGATGTATTGTCAATGTGCACTCCATCTTTTCTCCCCATTTCATTGATGATGAAACTTGGAATCTCTGGATATTTGGCCAAAAACTCATATTCTCGACTGAGATAGTTGCGCAATTTTTCTTCAAGTGATAGGGAGGTGTTGAATACTTCGAGCATGGAAAGCAAGAAATCACCCATCGCAGCTTCAAAAATGATTTTGAACAAGGCGCTTTTAGAACGAAAATAGTAATTCACCAAGGCTACATTCATTCCAGCGGCCTTCGCAATTTCTCGCGATGTACAGCCCGAAAAACCCTTGGCAATGAAAACTTGTTTCGCCGCTTCCTTGATTTTATCCTCTGTGTTAGAATCTGCTTTCAATTTCGTCAATTTGGGCGCAAAGTTAAGCAGCAATTTTAAACAAGCGTTTAAAACAGAGTGTTAATTTTTTTTTAATTTTTTAAGTGATTGAATTATAGGGGTTTGATCAAGGGGGGAAGGCTTCAGAAAGTTAGGAGTTACGAATGACGAGATACGAGTTGTGCCCAACTTTTATATGAAAACTCTTAAGGATATTAAGATTTCGGGACATAAAAGACTCGTGTAAATTTCGAACGCTCTCACTGTGAGTGTATAAGGCCACTAAGCTGAAAGACGAAATTGGAGTTACGAGTTATTGGTTACGAGTTACTCGTTTTTGAATGCTTGATATTCGCGGCTTCGAGACTGCTGTAGCACCTCAGAAAAAGCAGAGGGAGAGTGAGATTGAGAGCGACTATAATTTGAAGTTTGATAAATAACCACTGCATCAGTGCCACCAAATCTTCAAATTAGTCATTCGTAATTAGTCATTCGTAATTCGTAACTCGTAATTCGTAACTCGTAATTCGTGGCTTCGAGTCTGCTAGCGCACCTCAGCCACCAAATTCGTAACTCGTAATTCGTAATTAATAGCTCGTCCCTCCTTAAACAGCGACATTGTTCTCTCGCAGCGCGTCATTCAAAGACGTTTTAAGATCAGTAGATTCTTTGCGTTTGCCAATGATCAGTGCACAAGGCACCTGGAAATTCCCTGCAGGGAAAGATTTTGTATAACTTCCTGGGATCACCACACTGCGTTCTGGTACAAATCCACGGTGTTCAATGGGTTCGGGACCGCTGACATCTATAATTTTTGTGGATTTCGTCAAAACGACATTTGCTCCGAGAACGGCTTGCTTTCCGACATGAACACCCTCAACAACGATACAACGTGAACCAATGAAGGCATCGTCTTCGATGATCACAGGGGAGGCCTGTAAGGGTTCCAAAACGCCGCCGATTCCTACTCCTCCAGAGAGATGAACATTTTTTCCAATCTGAGCGCAAGAACCAACTGTTGCCCATGTGTCAACCATTGTCCCACTGTCAACGTAGGCCCCAATATTTACATACGAAGGCATGAGAATAACTCCCGGAGCGATGTATGCGCCATAGCGAGCTACAGCATGAGGTACAACGCGCACTCCAAGTTCCTTGTAGTTTCTTTTTAAGGCCATTTTATCGTGGAATTCGAAGGGACCAACCTCAATCGTCTCCATCGTTCGAATCGGGAAATACATTACTACAGCCTTTTTGACCCATTCATTTACAGTCCATCCACCTTCTCCGTTTGGTTCGGCAACGCGAAGTAATCCTTTGTCTAGATCTTGAATGACCGCTTCAATGGCTTTAATGGTTTCGGGTTGTTGCAATAAGCTTCGGTCGTCCCAAGCAGCTTCGATAATGGATCTCATGGCGTTTTTTTACAAAGATAAACATTGAAGTGAATTTAAAATTGCGTGTATCTTTGAAGAATGGGAAAAGCGATAGCGATAGATTTTGGATTGAAAAGGTCGGGGATTGCCATTACGGATGATCTTCAACTATTTGCCTTTCCCCATGAAACTATTGATTCAAAAAGTTTGATGGCATATCTTGAAGCATTTATTCCAAAAGAATCTGTGGATACCATTGTATTGGGAGAGCCAAAGCGAATGGACAATAGCGATACCCACATTACAGAGAATGTACGCCTGTTGCATGAAGCCCTTTTGGCGAAGTTTCCCGAGTTGGCAGTTGTGCTGATAGATGAGCGTTTTACCTCCAAGATGGCCGTTCAGGCAATGATTGCCGGAGGGATGAAAAAAAAAGACCGACAAGTCAAAGGAAACATCGATAAAGTGAGCGCGGCCATTGTCCTTCAATCTTATCTTTCTGCCAATATTCACTAATTCAATGAAATTAGATTCCGTTTCGCTTTACAATTCCTTTAAATGAGCGTAATTTTGCAACCTAAACAAATGACATGATCTTACCTATTGTAGCCTATGGAGATCCGGTCCTGAAGAAGGAAGCAGAAGAGATCGATAAAGAGTATTCAGGTTTGAATGAGTTGATTGACAACATGTTCGAAACAATGTATGACGCTAGTGGTGTTGGATTAGCAGCGCCTCAAGTAGGGAAATCCATACGATTGTTTGTGGTGGATGGTTCACCCTTCGTGGAGGATGAGGAAGACATCGGTGAAGAGGGCCCTGACCCTAAAGCAGTGGGTATGGACAACTTTAAAAAGGTTTTCATTAACCCTGTCATAGAAGAGGAAGATGGGGAAGAATGGGGCTTTTTTGAAGGCTGTTTGTCCATTCCCAAAATACGTGAAGAGGTGTTTCGCAAAGAGAAAATTCACATCAGTTATTACGATGAAAACTGGATTTTTCACGAAGAGACCTTTGATGGGTATGCGGCACGGATCATTCAGCATGAATATGATCATGTGGATGGCATACTCTTTACAGATCATTTGTCACCATTGAAACGACGTCTCTTGACGAAGCGACTACAAAACATATCTAGAGGTGACGTGCGTGTAGACTATAAAATGAAATTTCCATTGATTAAAAAAGGCAGATGATGAAACAATTAAGTTGGATAAAAATGTCCGTATTTGTGTTCGGACTTTCTCTAATGTATGCCTGTGGAGGAGGTTTAAACGAAAATGAAAAAGGTAATGGAAGCCGTGTTGAATTGAAAAGTCGAATCAAAGAAATGGAAGATTCCATTCGCGATTTACAAGCCAATTTGCCTCAAACGAAAACAATTCCTAACCTCACGCATTTTGAATTGATCAATCGCCTGTTGGACTATTACCATGCGTATCCTGAGGACGATTATGCCGCAGAATGCTTGGACAAAGTACACATGAAGTATGCGGGGTTGAATATTTTAACACGAGCGGTACAGTACGCGGATACTTTATTGGAGAAATACCCGAACTACATCAATCGATCAATGGTGCTTGAGAGTCAGGGTAGTTCGTATGAATTCATTCAACCACGCGACACCTCAAAAATTCGCTATTACTACACCAAGTTGTTGAAGGAAAATCCGAAAATGGACCGTGAAAAACGCGATGGGTTAAAATTTCGTTTGCGCCATCTTGATTTGACATTTGAGGAGTTTATTGATTTTCAGATGAATGAACTTTCAGTGCGATAAATCGTCCCTGTTAATGATGTGTTAAAAATAGTGAAGGCCTTCCACTCAGAAGTATATTTGAGACTGTTAAGAAACTAAAAAAAAATAAAAAACCATGAAAAAAGCACTTTTATCACTCGTTGTCTTGTTTGTTGCTTCTGTAGCAATGAACACTGCCGTTGCTCAAATTGAAACTGGAGCAAAAATTGAATTTTCAAAAGATACGCACGACTATGGTACTGTGAAATACGGTGCTGATGGTACATGTACATTTGAATTCAAAAATACAGGTAACGAACCGTTGATTATTTCAACTGCGAAAGGATCTTGCGGGTGTACAGTTCCTGAGTGGCCAAAAGAACCAATTGCACCAGGAGCAAAAGGAACTATTATTGTGAAATATGACACGAAGCGTCCAGGAGCAATCAATAAAAGCGTTACAATTACATCAAACGCTGTGAATGAGCCTACGAAAGTGATTCGTATCAAAGGAAATGTTCTTCCTGCACCAGAAAGTGGAGCGCCAGTAAATAGCTCTGGAGCACCAACAAATAATTAATAGTAGTCGGCGCAAAATCGCCCACTCAATGGATATATAAGTCCGCCTTTGGCTTCGGTTGAAGGCGGATTTTTTGTTGTAAGTTCTTTTTCATCTCAGTCATTTGATTTGAAAATTTATCCACCTGTTCATATTTTTTAGGTTAAATTTTCTCTCCTTATTCGTACATTTAATCGCTAACTGCAGATTTTCATGTACATCATTTTTGACACCGAAACAACAGGGCTTCCGCGAGACTGGAAAGCACCAATTTCTGACACTTCCAACTGGCCACGCGTCGTGCAAATTGCATGGCAAATTCATGACGACTTGGGGCGCTTGGTCGAACAAAAAGATTTCTTAATTCGCCCTATAGGTTTTGATATTCCTTATGATGCGGAGAATATTCATGGGATTTCAACTGGATTGGCAAGCACCTATGGTGAATCACTCGAAGTGGTGTTGGAGGCCTTCAATAAAGCATTGTTAAAATCGAAGTTTGTTGTCGGACAAAATGTTGGGTTTGATCGCAATGTGTTGGGGTGTGAATTTATTCGTTGCGGCATCGACTCTCCCATGTTGGATATGCCCGTGTTGGATACATGTACTGAGCGAACAGCGGAGTTGTGTAAGATCGCTGGCGGTCGTTATGGGAAGTTTAAATTGCCAACACTAACTGAGCTTCACGCTTACTTATTTAATGAGCCGTTTGGCGATGCACACAATGCCACAGCTGATGTCGAGGCAACCACACGATGCTTTTTGGAATTGCTCCGTCGCGGACATTTTTCAACAGCTGATTTAGATCAAGACGATGCGTACATCGCCCAATTCCAAGAGATAAATCCAAGGCCTATTGCATTGATTGGTTTGCGTCACTTGAACCTCAAGGCAGAGAGTGAAAAGTTGAAACCGGCAGTTGAAATTACAGTAGAATCAAGCATTCCATCGCAGAATATGGGGGATAAGCTTGAGGATGTACCCTTTGTGCACCTGCACAACCATACCCAGTTTTCAATCCTCCAGTCAACTACGAACATTAAGGGTCTTGTCGCTAAGGCAGCAGAATTGAATATGCCTGCCGTTGCCCTTACGGATACGGGAAATATGATGGCAGCCTTTCATTTTGAAAAAGAGGTTGCTGCGCACAACAAAAAAATCAAAGCTGAGCGGGCCTTGGCAGATGAAAGAGGTGAAGTATACACGAAAAAGGAACTATTGCCCATTATCGGTTGTGAGTTTTTTGTGTGCCGAGATCATTTGGATAAAACGCAGAAAGACAATGGCTATCAGGTGGTGATTTTAGCGAAAAATAAGGAGGGGTATCACAACTTGATTAAAATGGCATCCATTGCGTATACAAAAGGGATGTATTATGTGCCGAGAATCGATAAAAATGTAATTGAAGCGCACAAGGAAAATCTTATCGTACTCACTGGGAATTTATATGGGGAGGTTCCAAATCTGATTCTCAATGTGGGGGAAGTGCAGGCAGAGGAGGCCTTGATGTGGTGGAAAAATGTATTTGGCGAAGACCTCTACGTCGAACTTATGCGCCATGGACAGGAGAATGAAAATCGCGTCAATACCACCTTATTAAAACTAGCACATAAAAATGGTGTAAAAACAATTGCTACAAACAATACGTTCTATTTGGATAAGTCCGATGCGGAAGCACATGACGTGCTGCTGTGCGTGAAAGACAACGAATTGGTCTCTACACCAAAAGGACGAGGCCGGGGATTCAGATACGGTTTGGATAATGAAGAATATTATTTCAAATCTCAGGAAGAAATGAAGGAACTCTTTCAGGATCTTCCAGAAGCCATTGTGAACATCTCAGAAATCATTCGCAAATGCGAGCAATATGGACTCGCACGCGAGGTTTTGCTTCCAGCATTCGATATTCCAGCAGAGTTTCAGGACCCCTTGGATGTTGATGGGGGGAAACGAGGTGAAAACAATTATTTGCGCCACTTGACCTATGAGGGAGCTAAAAAACGCTATACGGAAATTACAGATGAAATTCGTGAGCGCATTGATTTTGAGTTGGCAACGGTTGAAAAAACAGGGTATCCAGGGTATTTCTTGATTGTACAGGATTTTTGTCATGCAGCGCGGGACATGGGCGTTTCCGTCGGACCAGGGCGTGGATCGGCAGCAGGGTCTGTTGTTGCTTATTGCACGGGAATCACCAATGTAGACCCCATTGCTTACGATTTGCTCTTCGAGCGTTTCTTGAATCCGGACAGGGTGTCCATGCCTGATATCGATATTGACTTTGACGATGAAGGCCGCGGCCGAGTGATTGAATGGGTAATCAACAAATACGGTGCGAATCAAGTTGCACAAATCATTACCTACGGTACAATGGCTGCAAAATCATCGATTCGTGACGCTGCACGAGTGATGGATCTCCCATTGCCCGAAGCAGACCGCTTGGCGAAGCTCGTTCCAGACATCTCCTTGAGCAAGTTGTTTAATTTGGCGGAACCAGAACTGGCCGAAAAGTTAAAAAACAACGCAGATGAACTTGCAAAAGCACGCGAACTTAAAGCCATCGCTCAAGGAAATGACTTGGCAGCTCGCGTTGTGAATCGTGCGCTGCAATTGGAGGGTTCGGTTAGAAATACGGGAATACATGCCTGTGGGGTAATCATTACGCCGGACGACATCACCAATTTTGTTCCTGTAGCAACGGCCAAAGATTCAGACATGTACTGCACGCAGTACGACAACTCTGTGGCTGAATCAGCGGGCTTGCTCAAAATGGACTTTTTAGGCTTGAAAACCTTGACCTTGATTAAGGACGCTGTGAAAAATGTGAAATTGACACAAGGAATTGATCTCGATCCTGACCAGTTTCCGATTGATGATGAGGCAACTTATTTGTTGTTTCAGCGCGGTGAGACGGTGGGAATCTTTCAGTACGAATCAGCGGGAATGCAAAAATACATGCGAGAATTGAAGCCGACAGTATTTGCGGATTTGATCGCTATGAATGCCTTGTATCGACCGGGACCTCTCGAATATATCCCATCGTTCATTAAACGTAAACACGGCGAAGAGCCTATCGTTTATGACCTTGACGATTGTGAGGAGTATTTGAAAGAAACCTATGGGATCACCGTTTACCAAGAGCAGGTGATGTTGCTTTCACAAAAATTGGCCGGATTTACAAAAGGTGAGGCCGACACTCTGCGAAAAGCGATGGGAAAAAAACAAAAAGATGTGCTTGATAAAATGAAGCCTTTGTTTATTCTGCAAGGTGGTGAAAAAGGACACGATGCCACGAGTTTAGAGAAGATTTGGAAGGACTGGGAAGCATTTGCATCGTATGCATTTAACAAATCTCACTCGACCTGTTATGCTTGGATCGCTTATCAAACGGCCTATTTAAAAGCGAATTATCCAGCAGAATATATGGCTTCAGTATTGTCCAATAACATGAGTGACATCAAACAAGTGTCATTCTTTATGGAAGAATGTCGGAGAATGGGCGTTCCAGTGCTTGGTCCAGATGTGAATGAATCTAATTTTCAATTTACGGTAAACAAGGAAGGTGCCGTGCGTTTTGGCCTAGGTGCCATTAAAGGAGTGGGAGGTGGTCCTGTCGAATCCATTATTGACGAGCGATCTGCAGATGGTATTTACACGTCAATCTTTAGTTTTTCCGAACGTATTAATTTGCGCGTTGTGTCGAAAAAGGTGATGGAAAGCTTGGCGTATGCGGGCGGATTTGACTCATTTGTCAACGTGCACCGTGCTCAATATTTTCACGAAGATCCAAGTGGAAAGTCGTTTTTAGAGAATTTAACGAAATATGGAAATGCTGTGCAAGAGGCGAAACTTTCTCCACAGATTGATATGTTTGGTGAGGGTAAAACAACCAAGTTGCCGGAGCCTGAAATTCCAAAATGTGAAGAGTGGGGAAGCATTTATAAATTGAACCGAGAGAAAGAGGTAGTTGGCATCTTCATTTCAGGACATCCGATGGACGATTTTCGTATTGAGATAGAATCGTTCTGCAATGGACGCATTGGCATGTTGAATGAACTTGAACAAAATAGAGGTCGAGATTTATTGATTGCCGCCACAGTGACTGAGGCTGAGCACCGCCAAACGCGAAATGGAGATCCATTCGGCACCCTTCAAATTGAGGATTATACAGATAGCTTTAAATTGTTTTTATGGCGAGAGAATTACTTGAAGTACAAGCACTTTTTTCAACCAGGTGCTTTCTTAGCCATCAAAGGACGGATAGAAACACCACCGCGAAGAAGTGAGTTGGAATTTGTGATTCATTCCATCGATATGCTTCAAAATCTGCGCGAAACAAAGGCAAATACGATACAAATTAAACTTTCAACAAAAGCATTGGATCAACGCTTGATCTCCGATTTGAATAAATTATTCTTAGAAAATCCGGGTCGCTGTGATTTGCGCTTTACGGTTTTTGATCCCTTGGATAATGTTGAGGTACAAATGCCTTCAAAGAGCATTAAGGTTGATCCCTCAAATGAATTGTTCAAGAAATTGAAAAGTTTTGATGTGGAATTTGAAATTCGCTAAGGAATCGATCGTCGAAGTTCATTCAGCTGATTCACTTTTTCTGCATTCCCAGCAGATTGAAAGGAGCTGATTAAATTGGTAATCATCCGCTTCAATACGGCACTGTTTGAACAGGGTTCATAATATTCGCGGTCGTTTACCAATTTCAGTCTGTCGATGAATTCACGGATTTCATTTTCGTCAAGTAAACTTCCTTTGGTAAATGGATTAACGTAAAACAATACACCCCACTTGTTTGGATTGTCCATCATTGCTGCAGTACCTAGCTCATCCATGTAGGCCAAAATGAAATGGTTAGGAAGATTTACACCATAAAGCGGTATGTCTAAAGACTGAGCAACAATACTATAAATGACAGAAAGACTTAAGGGATTTCCTTTTTTTGTTTCAAGAACTCTATTGATGCACGAATTGTCGGCAGCGTGAAAGTGCTTTGTGTCTCCCTGAAAATTGTATTTTTCGAAGAAAATGTGGTTCATGATTTTGATCTTCTCGAAGGCCGTCTGTGTGTTGTTGATTTCGAGCCAAATGTCTTTGCGGATGGCTTGAATGGCTTCGTGAACTATCGTATCGTCAAAACTTGAGTCTTGATAATGCGCGATAATCAATGCGCCTCTCAATAAATCCTTATCGTCTGAGTTGCACCACTGAAGCAACTGAGCTTTGGTCTCTTCAAATTGAATTTCATTGATGATTTGCTCAACGCGTGATTGAAAGATTAAATCGTAATGGTCATGCTCCCAAGAATTTTCTAGGAAAGGAATCGCATCATAGCCAAGGCTCAATAAAGTGTCTCGGACATGCAAAAAAATGTGCTCATCCGGATCATCAATAAGTTGAATCAATGCTTTAATCGATTTTTCATCCTTCATCGATGCCAAAGGTAAACGAGTTTCAAAGGGCTTTGATGTTCATCACTTTTGTTTTTCAATGATGAAATGTTAATTCTCAAAATAAATGTAACCCTGCAGGGAGATTAACGTTAAAGAATGTACGGATCAAATTTTAACATCTACAGGTTAAGGGAAGAGTGGCTTTAGGGCCACTTTTTTTTACATCTTTTTTTTTGCATCATTCTTGCTAACTTCGTCCGAATGAAAAAAACACACTCCATGAAATCTGTTTTCCTAGCAATCGCAATTGCATCTTTCGTATCCTCCTGTGCGACATGTAGAATGCAAGAATCACTTCAAGAGAATGAATTGATAGGTACTGTTCATGTTGGAAATACAGAGTGTCCCGTAGTGATTTCAACAATGGAGAATGGGGCGAACAAAAGATATTATCCGGCGAACATTGCAGATTCTTTAAAAGTTGATGGTAAAAAAGTAATATTTACGTTCTCTCCTAGCCGCGCTCCTCAACCTGCGGGCTGTGATGTCGATATGACCATTTCCCTATTGACAACACGGTGGGTAAAGTAATTATTGCCACGATTACTTGCTGTTTTGATGCTCATAGATAAAGTCCCAAGCCAAGTAGGCGAGGGCTTTACCGACAATCTTGTTTTCATGTTCGTTTGATGGCGCACCTTCGGGTAAATGAAGATAAGAGCAATTTGGACTATTCGCCAATGTCTTCACAAACAAACGTGCCTCATTCAACGAGAAACCACTAGGGGTAATGGCCGATGAAGGCATTCCGGTAATCGCATCCAAATCCAATTCAATCCCATAGTTTCCAAGTGATTCCATATGTGATTTTTCCGAATATACATCGGTGAGTAGATCTCTTTTTCCGATTAAATAATCATCGAATAATGAAAATTCACATTCCTCTCGATTGAGAATGTCCAAAATGAAACTATTGTTGTATTGAGGATGAAGTCCAATGACAGAGTAGTAGTGGATGATTTTTTCTTCGAATCCATATGAAAAGGAGTTGCCACTGTGGCGCAGACCTGTGGCACGACAGTCACCATGAGGGTCCATGTTGATGATCCCAAGGCTCGAGCCCGTTGATTTATGGATGGCGCGAATGATAGGTAGCGCATTGTTGTGTCCTCCTCCAATGACCAAAGGAATCATTCCTTTTGCGAGAAAAGGGTGTATTGTTTCCGCTACGAGTTCGTCCAATTCCTCAATGCTTGGATGTTGATTCGATGAGCTTTCATCCACTTGGATTGATCCAGCAATGAGGATATCGTTTCCATTTAAAAAACGATTTGACTGCATGTTTAGAAATCTAGGCAGGAATGCGCTGAAGGCTTTTTCTGCTCCCGGAAGTCCTAAGTTTAAGCGAGGCCCAACACTTTCTTCAATACCAAGAATAACGTACTTACATCCTGCTTGATTTGACATCTCTTTTACGTGTTGACCTAAACGAATTTCCCCAGGGCGCAAGGTTGTGTTTGCTTGGATCAATTCAACGTTGGAGGGGGTATAGTGAAAGGACTTAGTCATGACAAATAAATGGTTGGATTCGATCGGTGAATTCAGATGGAGGTGCTATTGGTTTCATGTTTTCTTTTTGTACAAATACTAAAGTCGTTGATGCTGTACAAATCACTTTATCACTTTCGTTCACAATGCGGTAATCGAAAAGCAAGCGAGAACCGCGTAATTCTATAATATGTGTTTCAATCCGAAGCAAATCATCGTAGTAGGCAGGTGCAAAATACTTCACTTGAAATTCTGATACTGGCAGCATGATCCCGGTTTCTTCCAATGCTTTGTAGCTCATTCCAATGCTACGTAAAGCTTCTACACGTCCAACTTCAAAGTACTGGGCATAGTTGCCATAATAACAATATCCCATTTGATCGGTCTCGCTGTAGCGCACGCGAAGTTCTATGGTTTTAGTAAATGAAAGCTTCATTGGTGTAGAATTGTTGGCTAAAATAGACAAATGAAATTTAAATTATTCTCTGATATATTCTTATTTTTGAAGAGAGGTGAGCGTTAGTCGTTTTTGTTGATTTTTTTAAGATCATTTGATTTTTTAAAGGTGTGAAATAAACTTCCCGTTATCACAACTAATGTATTGAACTTAATTTCTAATTAACAAGTAAAACTTTTCAAAAAGTCAACCCCTAATCAACTTTTTTTATAACTTTTTTGTTAGCACATTTGTCCTCGAGAATAAAAGACTGTTTTCAGCGGAATCTCGACACGAAAAACAATACTGCTTACTCATCAAATTAAAAGGACTTTCAATGGGGAATAATCACGAAATCGTTTGGAATTCATGTTTAAAAGTGATCAAGGATAATATTTCTTTGCAAGCCTATAAAACATGGTTCGAGCCGATTGTGCCTGTAAAGCTAGAAGACAACATTCTGACGATTCAAGTACCGTCTCATTTCTTTTATGAGTGGCTTGAGGAGCATTATATCACGCTTCTAAAGAAAGTGATTAAAAAGGAACTCGGAGTAGAAGGAACCCTTGAATACAGTATTGTGATGGAAAATACGGCAACGAATTCCACACCATACACAGTGAAGTTGCCAGCCTTGAACAGAAAATCTGTGAAGAATGCACCGGTGACCATGCCAATCAACTTGAATGAAAATCAAATTCGCAATCCATTCATTATTCCTGGTTTGAAAAAGGTGAATGTAGATTCGAATTTAAATCCTTCGTATTCATTTGAAAACTTCATTGAAGGAGATTGCAACCGTTTGGCGCGTGCTTCTGGTTATGCCGTAGCCAATAAGCCTGGAGGGACAGCATTCAATCCTTTATTGATTTATGGAGGTGTTGGTCTTGGTAAAACTCACTTAGCACATGCGATTGGAATTGCCATTAAAAATCAAACACCGAACAAAACTGTTTTATATGTAGGTTCTGAGAAATTTGCGCATCAGTTCATCGATGCGTTGAAGAATCATACAACAAATGACTTCATCCATTTTTATCAAATGATCGATGTATTGATCATTGATGATGTGCAGTTTTTCTCTGGAAAAGAGAAAACTCAGGACGTTTTCTTCCACATATTCAATCACTTGCATCAAAATGGAAAACAAATTATCCTTACATCGGATAAGCCGCCTGTTGAAATGCAAGGAATGGAACAACGCTTACTTTCTCGTTTCAAATGGGGACTTTCAGCGGATTTAAGTACACCAGATCTTGAAACACGTATCGCTATTCTTGAAAAGAAAATGTACGGAAATGGGATCGACCTTCCACGAGATGTCGTTGAATACCTTGCGTACTCAATCAATACGAACGTTCGTGAAATGGAAGGTGCCTTGAATACCCTTTTGGCTCAAGCATCACTCAATAAGAAAGCCATCACGATTGAACTTGCGAAGCAAATGGTTGACAAGTTCGTGAAGAACACTGCACGCGAAGTTTCAATTGAATACATACAGAAAGTGGTATGTGACTATTTTGATTTGCCTATTGAAATGCTGAAAAGCAAAACAAGAAAGCGAGAAGTGGTTCAGGCCCGCCAAATCTCTATGTTCTTCTCGAAGAAAATGACGAAATCTTCCTTGGCTAACATAGGAGCACACTGCGGAGGTAAAGACCATGCTACAGTGCTTCACGCATGCCGAACGGTCATGAATCTTTCTGAAACGGACAAACAATTCCGTGCGTACTTGGAAGACCTAGAAAAGAAATTGACGATTCAATAATTGAATTTTAGATACATTGAGAAGTCCGCTATTTGGCGGACTTTTTTTGTGGGGTGAGGTTGGGTTCGACCCCCATGGGGTGAAAAACAGAGTGAGAGTGAAAAGCGAGAGCGAATTAAAACAAAGTAAACCGCTATCGCTTCTTACTTTTAGCCCTGAGTCTATCGAAGGGTTACTCCGTTATAGTGGCCCCATCGGGGTCGAACATTTGCAAACATAATGTCTAAGCGCCATATAATCAGACTATTGTGTAATAAAACTGAGCAACGCTGCCAAATAAACCTCGTATCCCATCACATAAGGGGTGTCCTCGTGGTCGCCTCCAGGAACACGCACCGCAGTTTTTGAAGGTCCGCCATAGTTGGCAAATACGAGCTCTCCATGTTTGTCGATGGCCAAGAAGCTATCTGCTTTTCCGTGAATCCACAACAATGGCACTGTGGCTTTCTGGATTTCAATGGCGTTTTCGACTTTCAAACTCACGAAATAACTCGCTGGAAAGGCAAGAACAGATGCATCTTGGATCATTTTTTCTGCTGAAGCAAAAGGTGCTTCCAAGATGATCTTGCTTGCCTTCATCTCGAAGTCATTGGGATTTCCAGCGACTTGACATACGGAAGCTGTGCCCAAAGAGAATCCAAACATCACGAGTCGGTCGTTGGTCAGACCATTGGCTTTTAGCCATTTTAATGCGCCATTCACTGCGTCATACATGTTCTGCTCTGTAGGTGTTCCGTCGGATAATCCATAACCTGGATAATCGATCATCAACACGCCATAGCGATGCGTTCCACCAAGGTGGCTGTACAATTTTTGGCGTGGCCAATAAAAATCATTGTGGTCAGCCGTTCCGTGACAGTATAAAATGACTGTATCTGTGGCGATTTGGCTGATCTCTCCAGTGTAGATGGCAGAAATCATGAAGGGCTGTTCTCCAGCGCCATTGGAAATGTCATATTGAAACACATGGGTCATGGAATCTTCGACATGATAATCGTTGCCAACATCGAGTGTAGTGCGTCCCGTATAATTGTCTAGCTTGTATTCGGTGATGGAGTTGTCGTTCCCAAAAAGGAATGAATCCAATCGCTTGCGGCATGCCGTAAATACAATCAACGGCAATAAAAGGTAGATGAGCTTCTTCATAATTACAAACGGTAAGTTACACTGAAAAATGCGCCCAGTCCTCCTCTTTTTCCAAAGGGGCTGACATAGTCGACGATAATGTTTTGATTCGAAAGGTAAGGGGTAAGAAACTTCAGCTCGAGGTTGTAGTTCCAATGTCCGCGTTCAAAGGTATGACCAATTTGCGGACTGAAAACCAAACGATTTTCTTGTTTCAATCCAAGCGTCATAGTTCCTTTGAGCTGAAACCAATTGCTGAATCCGACATAGAAGAAGTTTGTGTGGCCATCGACATGTAAACTTTTTAGTTGACTGACTCCATCCTTATGATCTGATGAGGTTTTTCTTTCAAAATAATTCCAATAGAAATTGGCATCGAGTTGTGGCCAAAGTCCAGCATTTTTTTCAAAGCGATCGAACAAGAAATTGATGCCCGGACTAACTGTGGCGCCCATATTTTTTTGTTTCCAAAACTGCAAGGTGCAGCCAGCGTCGAACTGAAATACACCGAAAATGGCAGCTGTCGGATAAAGATTCCCATAGACAGTTAAGTCCTGCTTCACGCCATAGCCATACCCCAAGGTCGTGTTGGGGACAGGAATCGTGGCTACTCCGGGAACCTTGAGCATGGCCCCACCCAAGGAGGCGGATACAGCATGCTGCTTATAGGCCAGTGGTTTAACGAAATGCGACGGGGCACAAGCGCCCAAAGCGAAGATTGATGTGATGAGGTAGAAAAGGTGTTTCATGTCGTTAATAGCTTAAAAACTCAAATTGTCCATTACTCACGTGCAAGGTATCGCTAAATCCTGTGCGCGAGAAGTCGGCTTGAAAAAATCCACTCATTTTGTGGCTTGTTGTATTGTGTGCGCTGATGGCATAAACGCCGTTGGAGCAGTTCATGTAATACTGTGCATTTTTTGCAGCATACGAACCTCCACCTGTCAATGGGAAGGTGCCTATCGTACCCGAGTTTCCCAAGGCAATTTGAATGCTTAGGGTATCGTTCGAGATTTGCAAGGACCATGAGCCGTTTGAATAGGTGAGCGATTTTGCCGAGATATTTACCTGATCTCCATTGCATTCCACATACAGCAAAGGGATGTCAACAGGAATACATGGTGGGCAGTTTCCGCCGCAATCTATGCCTGTTTCCCCTGCATCCAAGAAGCCATTTTGACAAGGCGCTTTAACAGGCTTTTCTTCCTTACACGCTGAAAAAATGAGTAATATTGCAGGAATTACAAGAAAAACAACGTGCTTCGTCATGGCTGCGAAGATACGAAAAGGAAAGACCAAAGTGGGGGATGAAGGTGAAAACTACCTATAAAACGATGCAAGATATTTCTGAAGGTTTATACCGAGAGAAGGGATCGAAATTCATCGCGTATGCTGCTCCTTGTTCATCGGAAGCACAAGCAAAAGAATTGTTGGAGTCATGGCGCAAAGAACATCACCAAGCACGCCATCTTTGCTATGCCTATCGATTTGGTCCCGAAGGAATAATTTTTCGCGCAAACGACGATGGCGAACCTGGGAATTCTGCTGGAACCCCCATCTTAGGACAACTTCAGTCTTTTGACTTGACCAATGTTCTAGTTGGTGTCGTGCGCTATTTTGGCGGAACAAAACTTGGGGTAGGTGGATTGGTTCAGGCATACAAAACAGCTGCGCGCGATGCCATAGAGAACGGGGTGATTATAGAGAAAGAAGTTCAAAAGCAGTTGAAGTTGATTTTTCATATGGCACAGATGCCTTTCGTGATGCACGCGCTGAAGCAGCTCCATGTGGAAATTATCTCGAGAGATTTTTCTGATGCCTGTGAAATTCACATCGCCTTGCCAATAGCAACATCTGAAAATTTACTATCCGAACTATCCACACTTCCATCGGTCGAAATAGTTCCAATTTAATTACACATTTACATGGATATTTTAAATAAATTGACATCAATACGCGCGGCATCGGGAGATGAAGCACCAATGAAGGAGTACATTTTAAATTACGTTGCAGCGCATTCCTCATCTTGGAAAGTCGCACCAAAAATCATTCAAGGTCAAGGTTTTCAAGATTGTGTCATTTTGATCTTTGGTGAACCGCGCACAGCCATCTATGCGCACATCGACAGCATTGGGTTTACGGTGGGGTACGACAACGAATTGATTCGGATCGGTGGACCTAAAATCGAGGAGGGAATTCAATTGGTAGGTTCAGATTCGAGGGGTGAAATTGAGGCTGAATTGATGGTGATAGAAAATGAAGACGAAAGCATCTCCTTGAAATGCATCTTTGATCGCGAAATTGACCGCGGAACCAACTTAACTTTTAAACCCAATTTTCGAGAAACAGATGAATATGTTCAATCACCGTATTTGGACAACCGTTTGGGGGTTTGGTCAGCATTAAAAGTTGCGGATACATTAGAGCACGGGGCAATTGTATTTTCAACGTATGAGGAGCACGGAGGCAATTCTGTTGGTTTTTGTGCCAACTACTTAATGGAAAATTATGGTGTGTATCAAGCCTTGGTTTCAGACATTACTTGGGTGACGGATGGGGTAGGTCATGGAGAAGGTGTTGCGATTTCCATGCGTGACGGGAGCATTCCACGACGAAGTTACTTGAACAAAATCATCGCGCTGGCGGATGCCTCTGGAATTCAGTACCAATTGGAGGTAGAGTCATCGGGAGGAAGCGACGGATCCATGCTGCAACGGTCGCATTTGCCCATCGATTGGCTCTTTATCGGGGCCCCCGAAGACCATGTGCATACGCAAGATGAGTTGGTCTATAAATTCGATATCCTTTGCATGGTTGAAATGTATCGGTATTTAATGGTTAATTTGTAGGAAATAAACGAATTAGAATGGATAAGCACTCAATCTGCCAGTTGTATAAATACGATCATGAAATGTACTTCTTGACGAAGGATACACCTGAAAATTTTGCCATTGATTTCAAAGACCATACGGAGGATAGCGATTATGTGTCCTGGCTCAATTTTCATGACATTTCAAATAAAGTAGCCATTGAAACCTTGTGCAACAACCTAGAGATTGATCGATTGACCTATGATGATATCAATTCGCCTAAAAAACGACCTAAACTTGAGGAGTACGACAATTATATCTTCTTTACCGTAAAGTCTGCGTTGCCTGCGGAGAACAATACCTTTTCGATGCATCAAGAGCAGATCAGTTTTATTCTTGGAGATCATTATTTGATTTCTTTTCAATCGAAAAGTTCGGGTCACTTTTCTGATGTTCGATCGCGCATTGAACATAAACGGGGAAAAATTAGAATGAAAGGTCCAGATTTCCTCTTGTTTCGAATGCTCGAGGCCATCGTTGACAATTACTTTGAGGTGCTAGAATCAATTGCAGCGATGATTGAAATGATTGAAACGAGACTGCGACAAAGCGATGAAAAAGGCAGTTTAAAATTGATCGAATTTGAGAAAAGACGCTTGATTGAATTGCGTAAAATTGCACTTCCTTTAAAAGACATTGCCTTCCAATTGGAAAAAGTACAAAGCATCTTTTTGGAAAATGACAACCATCCATATTTTGCAGATTTGAAAGAGCAGTGTACGTCGGTGCTCGAGGAAATTGATGCCAACAAGCAGATTCTTGATGGAATGACCAACTTGTATTATGCCATTCAAGGACAAAAAATGAATGATATCATGCGGATACTTACTGTGGCCTCCACGATTTTTATGCCTTTGACCTTTATTGTGGGGGTCTATGGGATGAATTTCAAGAATATCTACTTTATTGAAGAAACGAAACACGGCTATTACATAATCTGGGGAATAATGATTGCCGTGACACTTGTACTTCTTTATTATTCCTTCAGAAAAGGTTGGCTTAAAAGGAAATAAAAAAAACGCTCTGAAAGTAACAGAGCGTTTTTAACGTGCATTGTAAGCTTGATGTTATGCCATTACTTTCGGAGCGGCCGCTTTAATTTCGGAGCTCGTCTCAGCAGCGTATTTTTCAAAGTTCTTAACGAATTTCCCAGCTAGATTATTGGCTGTTTCATCATAGGCCGTTTTATCCACCCATGTTGAACGTGGATTTAAGATTTCAGATGGCACATTTTCGCAGCTCGTAGGAATGGCCAAGTCAAAAATCGGCAAAGTTTCATAGCCTACATTGTCCAATTTTCCGGTCAACGCAGCAGTAATCATGGAGCGCGTATGTGACAATTTCATGCGGTGCCCAACACCATAGGATCCACCTGTCCAACCCGTATTTATGAGCCAAACCTTTATGTCTGTGCCATTCAATTTATCCCCCAAAAGTGTAGCGTATTTTGCAGGATGAAGAGGCAAGAATGCAGCACCGAAGCACGCGGAAAATGTTGTTGTTGGTTCCGTGATTCCCATTTCGGTTCCGGCAACTTTTGCCGTATATCCCGACATAAAGTGATACATGGCTTGCTCTTTTGTCAAGCGTGAAATTGGTGGAATCACCCCAAAAGCATCGGCAGTTAAGAAGAATATATTCTTTGGTGCGTCACCAATGGAAGGAGTAGCAATATTGTCGATGTAGTGAATAGGGTAGGACACGCGTGTATTTTCCGTAATTGTACCGTCTTCGTAATCTGGAGTAGATGTTCCTTCTTGGAAGCCAATGTTTTCTAGGATTGCACCAAAGCGAATGGCATCATAGATTTGAGGTTCCTTTTCGCGAGAAAGATCGATTGTTTTTGCGTAGCAACCGCCTTCAAAATTAAATACTGTATTGGCAGCCCAACCGTGCTCATCGTCACCAATCAAACGGCGATTTTCATCGGAAGAAAGTGTGGTTTTTCCAGTGCCTGAAAGACCAAAGAATACAGCGGTGTCATGACCTTCGTTGCCAATGTTTGCGGAGCAGTGCATGGAGAGAACGTTCTTCTCATGTGGAAGGACATAATTCAATACAGAAAAAACACCTTTTTTGATTTCACCGGTATACCCTGTACCTCCGATGATAATCATCTTCTTCGTGAAGTTCAGAATGGCGAAGTTGTGTTGGCGTGTCCCATCAATCTCAGGATCTGATTTAAAACCGGGTGCACATACGATATGCCAGTCCGGAAGGAAGCTTTCAATTTCTTCATCACTTGGACGCAGAAACATGTTGTACGCGAACATATTTGACCAAGCAAACTCAGTCACGACGCGAAGTTTCATTCTGTATTGTGGGTCAGCACAAGCAAAAGCATCACGAACATACACGTCACGTCCATTCAAGTACGCTTTCATTCTGTTGTAGAGCGCATCGAATTTTTCGGGAGAGAATTTAATGTTCACATCACCCCACCACACAGAATGCTCCGTTTGTTCATCACAGACAACGAAACGGTCTTTTGGAGATCGCCCTGTAAATTCACCTGTTTCAATGGCCAAAGCTCCTGTGTCGGTTAAAACACCCTGTCCGTTAATAATGACATCTTCCGTCAATTCGGCAGGTGTTAAATTCCAAAACTGTGTCCCAAGATTGTTTAATCCGATAGAAGCATCGAGATCGTCATGGGTTCCTCTTTTTCCAAATACATCCATGGTATTGTTTTTATTAAAAAGCGCTTGCTTTTATTTTAGACCACAAAAGTAGGTTTAAGGAACAGAATAGGGACCTCATTTTTAGTGTAATTTCCCACAAATTTTAAGGCATTGTTAACAAAAAAACTAAATTTAAATAGTGTCTAAACGACACTAAGCCAAGTCACGAAGTGCCTCAACTGCTGCTCGAATATTCTTTCTTACTTCATTGATGGAGGCATCCATCATATAGCATGGTGCTGTAATTATTTTGTTTGTTTTGTCCACCAGTATGTCATGAACCCCCTTCATTTCTGTATGCACTCCGGTTTGATTGAGTCCAGCGGAGAAGGATGAAATATCGAAGGGCGACTTTTCTGCATCAGTACCTATGGTCATTTTGCTTTGAATGTCGGAACCCTCGAGTGCTTTGGCGACGACAATTGGACTTACACATAGCGCCGCGATTGGCTTGCCAACATTGACGAGGTTAACTAGAAGTAATTTTACACGAGTGTCTATGTTCCCGTTCGAACCATTGAACGCCCAATTGGTAAAGTTCTTGGCGCTTCCAAATCCACCGGGGATAATGAGTCCGTCGATATCTGCCGGAACAATCGTTTGAATCTCTCGAATATTCCCACGAGCAATCCTCGCCGCTTCAACCATCATGTTTCGTTTTTCTGGCATCTCTTCGCCCGTGAGGTGATTTACCACATGGTGCTGTTGTTCATCAATGGAAATACACACCGCCTCAGCGCCAATTTCATCAATAGCCAACAAGGTTAACACCGCTTCTTGTATCTCAGCGCCATCATAAACGCCACATCCAGAAAGTAATACGCCAATTTTCATGGTATGATTTGAATTAAGAATTAAGAATTAAAAATGAAAAATTAAGAATTCGGGATTTGATGCCTTCGGCAATTCTAAGTTTAAAATGATTAAGTCCATTGTCTTTTGTCCCTTGTGGCTTCGAGTCTGCTATCGCACCTCAGCCACCGAAGTGTGATTAAGTCCATTGTCTTTTGTCCCTTGTCTTGAAGTCTTTTGTCCCTTGTGGCTTCGAGTCTGCTATCGCACCTCAGCCACCGAAGTGTGATTAAGTCCATTGTCTTTTGTCCCTTGT